>JALYIN010000233.1 GCA_030775765.1 Verrucomicrobiota bacterium | reverse complement strand
GTCATCAGGCGACCGGGCCCGATTCTTTTTAGACGCTTCTGCGTCTCTTGTAGGACAGGGACAGGCGCGCCGCATCCGAATTCAACTGGGCAACCGGTGCGGTCGCCCTACAATTCTCAGTTAACGTCCGTTCATTCCCAAGAGCTTTGAACCCCGAGTCACCGCCCGAAATTTTCGAAATCCCGATCACCGTTCAGCCGGCTGATATCGATCGGCAGAATCACGTCAACAACACCGTCTACGTGCGCTGGATTCAGGAAGTCGCGACCGCGCATTGGGAGGCGCGCGCGCCCGCGGAGACCCGCGACGCGATCGGCTGGGTCGTGTTACGCCACGAGATCGACTATAAGACGCCCGCCTGCCTTGGCGACGAACTTGTCCTGCGCACGTGGGTGGGCAAAGCCACCCGCGCTACCTTCGAGCGTTTCGTCGAAGTCGTTCGCAAGAACGATCGACAGTTAGTGGCCCGGGCCCGCACGCTCTGGGTTCCCATTAACCCCGAAACCGCGAAGCCTACGCGCGTCCCTCCCGAGGTCCGCGCCCGCTTCTCGACCTGACGATGCCGTGGGTGTCCCCACCCGCTTTCCTTGGGCTTCGGCTTTCGGCGTTGCCTTCTGCGGCCCTGGCACGCCGTAGCCTCGGCGAAGGCGGCTACTTTTTCCCCGCGACCTTGAGCGACTTCAGAATTCCTTCGAGCGTTTCCGTGGTGCTGGCCGGCGAATCCGGACGGACGCTGAACAAGTGAACGCCCGGGGACCGCTTACTCGGCGTTCTTCTCCTTGCCCCGCAGACGCTCTCGCGAAGACGAGTTACTTTTTCTTCTTCGACCCCGATGGCAAAACGCTGGCCACGGCACTCGCAATCGAGCCCGCTACCTTGGCCACGACGCCCTTCCTGGAGCTACGCTTCTTCGCCCGGGGTTTCGTCTTCGACTTCGTTCGCGCTTTCGGCGCGGCTTTGGATTTCGTTTTTTTCTTCGCAGCAGTTTTTGCCATCACCGACACTCCCACGCTTTGGTCATTTCAGATAACGCTAAAATCTTGTGTTGGCGTTTCCTCTTTCTTGTAGGGCAGGCGCATCGTCTGTCATCCACTTGACTCGGCAACCGGAGCGGCTGCTGCCGCACCATCACAAGCCGCCGAGCTCAGAAGCTCAGCAGCGCCTCGATCACATCCGTCATCGCCTTCGCTGGTTTCAAGAGCGGCTTGAGCAAGCCACCCGCGATGTGGTTCTCCACCGCCTTCACTAATCGCGGTTTCAAGTCGTCCCGTGGGTGCGCGAACGGCCCGCTTAACTTTACCGGTGTCCAGAGGTAGCCATCGTCCTCGCGCGTGAACACATCTTTGCGCGCGCCGGGGAATTTATCCACGATCTCCGGCGCGACCCCCAGTTGCACCGTCCCATCGATCTCGCCCTCCTTGATCGCAAAACTTCCTTGCAGGCAGAGCGTCCCCTTCGCTTCGATATAAAGATCACGCACCGTCAGCTGGTCGTTATGCCATTCATACCTGGCGCGTCCCTCCGTGATCCGGAGTGGACTGAGTTCCGATTTCCCCGTAAACGCGGCCGCTTTTTCCAGCGCCACCATCTTATCCAGGACTACTTGCCGAATCGCGACCGATCCATTCGCATCGAGCGACGTCGGCTTGCCCAGTCGCGTTTTCACGTGTGCATCGCCATCGAAAGTCCCTTTCACCTTCACGCGTTCCGCCTCGCTCAGGAACGGCCCGATCGGCGATTGCTCCACCTTGAACTGCAAATCCATCGACGCCTCGCTATCGAATTGCATCCCGCCCTGCACTCGAATCGTCCCGTCACCGCCCAGGGTCAGGTTCGCTTCGTCGATCCGCAGCGACGGTTTCGCGTAGTAAGCCTTGAAACTAATCACCCGCGCCTCCGGCCATTTCGCCTGGTGAAAAGTGCCGCCGCTTCCGTGCACCACCAGGTTCTTGCCGTCGGGATAAAAATTGGTCTGCACTTCGCGGAACTGGCCGCCGTCACTTTTCGGGTCGCCCCAAAGAAGATCGGTCCGAGCGATCGACACTTCGCGGATGTCTACCTTGATCGGCGACTCGTTCTCGGCCGCCGGCACCATCTCCGGCTTTCGGAATTCCTTTCGATCCAGTTGCCGCGCGGCCGCCGCGCCATAAGCCACCTGGAGATGACGCGCACTCAGGTGGTTCACCCGCCACTTGCCGTGCCAGAGTTCGCTCAAGCTGCAACGCGCGAATAGTTGCTCCGCGCGCAGCTCACTCAGCGCGCGGGGAGGGGACGCCGCCACCACCATTCCCTCCGAATAGACCGAGAGCCGGCGCCACGACATCGGCGCGAGCCCGGCCTCGCCGCCCAGCTCGCGAGCCACCCGGCCCGCGATCAACGTCCGGAGTTTCTCTCCTTCCAGGTACCGTCCAATAAAATGCGCCGCCACGAAATAGCCCAGGCCTCCGAGAAGTAGCGCAATTCCCAGCGCCAGGCCGCAACCCATGAGCCGGCGCGGAGCCTTTCCCGATTCTGTATGTTTCTGCGCGATCACTTCTCTTCAATCGCGCCGCGCCTGCTCGCGCGCTGGCCCGAATGAAAAAGAATCCGCTTTGCGAGTTCCGACTTCCGGCGCGCTTGCGCGGCCGCCTAATAACCGAGCGAGAGCCGAAGGCGGGCCCTCCGACCTTTCTTGATCGGGTGGCCCCTTCCTGGTCTCGCGTTCGGTCTTAGCCCTGCTGCCCGTGGCTGTCCGAAGCCACGTATTCCTTCCTCTCTCGCATCGAAGCACCGCGCGGCCCCAGGACCGAGGCACCGAAATTCGAACACTTCTGTCCTTCGACAGTCTCACTTTGCACGTGTGGAAAACCCAACTCGACTCTTCCTAGCCACGCTTGCCCTCCTGCTCTCCCCTGTTAACGCTTGGTGCGGCAGCAACATCCCCTACGTGAAGCTCTACGATCTCTTTGAGCGGGGCGCAAAGATCAAATCGCCGAATCTCCGTCCCATCTTCGTCATCGCCTCGAGCGACAAGGCGATCAAACCGAGTTCGATCACCCTTACCATCCAGGCGAAGGTCGGCCCGATCGAGATCAAGATCGACCCCGACGGCGAGATCCGGTCTTTTCCGCTCACCGCCGAGTTGTTGAAAGAGAACCCGAATGTTTTGACGAACCAACCTAAAGGCACGCTCAAGATCGGCGGCGGCATGGGCATTGTTCTTCCCGGCGACAACCTCACGTTTTCCTACCGGGAACTGAACGACCTCGTGGTCCAGGCGAGCGCCGAGATGAAGAAACAAGCCGGGATGCTGCTTCAATTCCTCGTCCCGACCGCCAAGGGACTCATCTTCGAATTCTCCAGCCCGCGCAAACAGACCGTCACTATCGCCTATAAGAACGGCCCGCAGGTTCTCCAGGCCGGTAGCGACGGTGGAATCACTTTGCCGCTCGACAAAACCTCGCTCGCCGAGAATCCCACCGTTACCCTTTCCGAGAAGCCGCACAAAGTATCGATCGACATGTAATTCGCTCTTGTAGCGTCTCGCTGCGTAGAGGCGACTCGGTTCCTGGTTCGTCACAAACTGGCGCTTGGCAACGTCCTTCGTGAAGACACGGAGATTCCGCGATTGCTGGAGCGCGGCTCCAACCTTCGCCGTCGCGACCTGGTAGCGCTGTGTTCCTGGCTTCCTGATTCCCTTTCCTGTTTTCCTGTTTTCCTGATTCAATGACCCTTCGTATGCAAATTGGAATGATTGGCCTGGGCAGGATGGGCGCGAACATGGCTCGCCGTTTGACCAACGGCGGGCATCATTGCGTCGTTTACGATCGCAACCCGGAAACGGTTGACGCCCTCGCAAAGCAAGGCCCCTCCGGGGCGAAGTCGCTCGCGGACGTTGTCGAAAAACTCAGCCCGCCTCGAGCTGTCTGGATCATGCTGCCATCGGGCGCCCCAACGGAAGAAACGGTCCTCGCCCTCTCCAAACTGCTGGCCGCGGGCGACGCGATCATCGATGGCGGCAATTCATTCTATAAAGATGACGTGCGCCGCTGCGAAATGCTCAAGCCGGCCGGCATCCATTACCTTGATGCCGGGACCAGCGGCGGCGTCTGGGGTTTGGAACGCGGTTATTGCATGATGATCGGCGGCGATCAAACCACCGCCGCCCGACTCGACCCGATCTTCGCCACGCTCGCGCCGGGCCCGGGAGAGATCCCGAAGACGCCTGGCCGCGAGGGGAAGAAAAGCACTGCGGAAAACGGGTATCTTTACTGTGGCCCATCGGGCGCCGGACACTTTGTTAAGATGATCCATAACGGAATCGAATACGGCCTGATGCAGGCGTATGCCGAGGGGTTCGACATTATGAAAGGCGCGAATTCCGATAACCTGCCTGCCGGACTTTCCTACGATCTCAATCTCGCCGACATCGCCGAGCTCTGGCGACGCGGCAGCGTCATTTCCTCGTGGCTGCTTGATCTTACTTCGATCGCCCTGGCGAGCGACGGCAACCTGGAGGCCTACTCGGGCCACGTCGAAGATTCCGGGGAAGGCCGCTGGACCATTCAGGCTGCGCTCGAGGAGGGCGTTTCCGCCGAGGTTCTTTCCACCGCCCTCTTTACCCGTTTTCGCTCGCGTCTGGAGCACAGTTTCGCCGAAAAGGTCTTATCAGCGATGCGCAAGGGATTCGGCGGCCACGTCGAACCCCCGCCCGCCCTCAAGATGAAACAGGGCCTCTGATTCTGTGGCCGAAGTTTGATAAAAGAGAAAGCCGCCGGGTATACGCCCGGCGGCTTTCCGTCCAATAATTTCGAGTTCTTCGTTCCGAGTTGCGTGGGAACCTCCCACTTCTCAACTCGTCACACGTCACTTTCCTTATCCCATCCCGAGCGAGTCGAGCGTCGGTTCATCGATCACGGCCGTTATAGTCATTCCGTGGTCCCTCTGATAACCGGTGAGCGCGGCACGGGTCAGCGGCCCGAGCAATCCATCCACCTCACCCTTGTAGTAGCCCATGTCCTGGAGCACGGCCTGCACGTCCGCGATCACCTTGTCCGGCGGCTGCGCGTGTTTACCGACATAGATCGGCGCATCGTAAGCATAATATTCCTCGCGGGGACTGTAGCCCCACGCCGGATACCAGTAGTTGTTGTTAAAGTAATAGTAACCGCCAGCGATTAGCTCCACCCGCTGGTAGTGCGAGCGATAATAACCCTGGTCGTGCCGCTCCGGACGATAGGAGCGATACACTTCGTACTGCGGCCCCTGCCACCGGTCGCTTCCCTCGAGGCGATAGTTCGGGCTGAACGTAACGGCCGCCACAATGTTAGGCCTTGCCTCCGCATGAAAGCTCATGTGCTGTTGCTTGATCTGCTCCACCTTCTGCGGATCTGGCTTCTTCGCGGCGAGGGTAGGATCAACCGACTGTGTGGGGCTGGTTTGCGCAACTGACGGAGCCGCGCTTGCGGATGCCGCCGCTGCCGGGGTGGCGCTCGCCATAGCTGCGGCCGGAGTGGTGCTCGCGGTCGTAGCTGCTGCCGGGGTGGTAGTCGCCGTCGTCTTTGCTGCCGGAGTAGTACTCGCGGTAGCCGTTGCCGGGGTCGCCGTCATCTTCGGTGCCGCCGGAGCAGTCGCCGCTTTGGTTGCTGCGGGAGAAGCACTCGGCAATGTATTCGCGCTGTCGGCAGGCGACTTCATATCTTTGCTGTTCTGGTGCGACTGCAATTTCTTCGCATCAGGTGTAGCGGTCGCGGCCGGTTCGTTGGCCTTCTTTTCCAGAGCGGCGGCTGGCGTAGGCTTCTGAGCTGGCGGCGCCTTCTTGTCCGGTTTGGTCGCAGCGGGTGATTCGGTCATTCCCGGTTCCTTCACAACTGGTTCTTTTACGGCCGGAGCGTCAGCCTTCGGCGCATGCGTCGTTGCCGGCTCCTTCAGAGCCGGAGCCTCGGTCTTCGGCGCCTGCGGCGGTGCGGGCTTCACTTCCGCTGGCGGCTTGTCGGGTGCTTTTTTGCTTGGTGAGTCTTCCGGTGTTGGCTGTTGGGCCATCACGGCTCCAGCCAGCGCCAGCGAAGCGACGATCAGTAAGTTGGTGAATTTTTTCATATTGTTCTCTGTCTTGGTCGTTGACGGAGGCGATCTATTCAATGCCGGACGTTTTCCACCGCCTCGAGCATCGATCGCCTTAACGGCTCTAATTCGTTCCAGGACGCCCACTTGGTTCCCTCGCGAGCGCGATTACCATCGATACGACGCACTCGGAACTCCGTCGTCGATACCTCCACCGCAGCTGTAGCGGCGGGTGTCTTACCCGCAGGATTGCTGACCCGCAGGATTGCGCACCCGTAGATTGTAGCGTGCGCTGTCTCAGCGCATCTTTCCGCCGCAGCTGCTGTAGCGGCGGGTGTCTCACCCGCAGGATTGGGGCATCGCCCGGTCCCGCGCATTCCATCGCCCGGTCCCGCGCGTTGCACGGCCAGACAGCCACTTTCCCCACCCGCGAAAACGCCCTCCTCTGGATCCAATCCCAGCCCCGCGAAATCACCTGATCCTTCCAGCTCCGCAAAGCCACTTTGCAAAGGGCCGATCACGCGAACGCACACCGACCGCCGGCATTCCTACACAGCCACGAAGACGACTGCCGAGATAACGGATAACTCGGCGCCGCGCGCCATTTCCTACTTCTTAACGACCTTGATCGACTCCAGGATCCCCTTGAGCGTCTTCATCGTCTCCACCGGCGCATCGACGTCGACATCGCTATACACAACTCCCGCCTGGTCCGGCCCAGTCTCAAATATTCCCACCAGGAAGTGCACCTTGGTCCCGTTGCGTTTGTCCGTGCCCTTGCCGGAGGTCACGTAGATTTTCGTGCCATTCTGGGTGACCTCCTCGGTCTTCGTTTCCCCGTCGATGCTCTTGAGTGCATCCTTGAGCGTCGCCTCCAGATCCTTCGTCAGCGCCTTTTCATCCGACGCCTTGGTCACCCACGCCACCAAGTAGGCCTTATTATCGGGCTCACTCGCCTCCACGCTTTCATCAGTGGGATCGCCTTTCGGTTTCCACCCCGCGGGGATCTCAACCGTAAACGCCGGCTTTTCCTTCGACGGCACCGACATCGTATCTCCGCGCGCCGGCATCGCCAGGCCGAGGACCACCGCCACAAACGTGAACTGAACAAACTTGGTAAGTTTCATTTTTTTTGGAATCTTGGTTTTGGTTGTTGAACCCAAAATCGCGCGTGCTTGTCCTGCCGGCCGTAAGACGATTCTTCCAGGCCTTTGGTCCCATGGGCGCCCGACGTCTGTCCTCCTTTTCTACTTTCTACTTTTCGCTTTCTAATTTAAACAACCCCCGTTCCCATATGCCGACCCCAGAAGAACTCGCCCGCGAAAAGATCGATAAACTGCTGACCGCTTGCGGCTGGGTCGTTCAAGCGAAGAGTCAGATCAATCTTGCCGCCGCTGCCGGTATCGCGTTGTGCGAGTTGACCTTCAAGACCGGCGAGCCCGATTACACGCTGTTCGTTGATGGCAAAGCCATTGGCACCATCGAGGCGAAACCGGTCGGCGCCACGCTCACCGGCGTTGAAGAGCAATCCACGAAGTACGTTTCCGGTATCCCGTTCCGTCTTGCGGCGTGGAAATCTCCTCTTCCTTTTTCTTATGAGAGCACAGGGGAGGAGACATTCTTCACTAACCGCCTCGACCCCGAGCCGCGCAGTCGCCAGGTATTTGCGTTTCATCGCCCGGAAACCCTTCGCGACTGGGTGCAGCAGGAGAAGCAGCTAGCTCAGCGGCTCAGAGAGTTTCCGCCGCTCCAGGAGGGCCAACTCTGGGAGGCGCAGATTCAAGCCATCAATAACCTCGAGAAATCCTTCGTCTCCGGTCGGCATCGCGCACTTATCCAGATGGCTACCGGTTCAGGGAAAACCTACACTGCCGTCAACTTCATCTATCGCCTCGTGAAATATGGCGGCGCCAAGCGCGTCCTCTTCCTTGTCGATCGCGGCAATCTCGGCAGGCAGACCCTCACAGAATTTCAGCAATTCGTTTCGCCCGTTAACAACTACAAGTTCACTGAGGAGTACATCGTCCAGTATCTTAGCAGCAACTCCCTCGACAGCTCCGCCCGCGTCGTTATCGGCACGATCCAGCGCATCTACTCCATGCTGAAAGGCGAGAAAGAACCTGCGCCCGACTTGGACGACCTCCGGATCGATGCCGCCGAGTCCCTCTTCAAACAACCGGTCCCCGTCGAGTACAATCCAGATTTCCCGATCGAGGAGTTCGACTTCATCATCACGGATGAGTGCCATCGCTCCATCTACAATCTTTGGCGGCAGGTCCTCGAATACTTCGATGCTTCGCTCATCGGCCTCACCGCCACACCATCCAGGCAGACCTTCGGCTTCTTCCGGCAGAACCTCGTCATGGAATATAACCACGAGAAGGCGGTGGCGGATGGCGTCAATGTCGGGAGCGACATCTATCGCATTAACACCGCGATTACTCAGAGCGGCTCGAAGGTCGAGGCCGGCTTCTTCGTCGATAAACGCGATCGCCAGACGCGCAGAGTCCGCTGGGAACAACTCGACGAGGTTCTCGCCTACGACGCAAGCAATCTCGACCGCGACGTCGTTGCGCCCGACCAGATTCGCACGGTGCTCTCCACCTTTCGCGACAAAGTCTTCACCGAAATGTTCCCGGGGCGCACCGATTTGCCTAAGACGCTGATCTTCGCCAAGGACGACACTCACGCCGACGATATCGTCCGCATCTGCCGCGAAGTGTTTGGCAAGGGCAACGACTTCTGCCAGAAGATTACCTACCGCACCGGCTTCGTGCGCATCGTAGAAAAGAAGCGGGACGCCGACGGCAAGGAAGTCGAAGAAATTGTCTGGAAACGCGCGTCCAGTCTCACGCCCGACCAAATCCTCAGCGCCTTTCGGAACAGTTACTTCCCGCGTATCGCTGTCACGGTGGACATGATCGCCACCGGCACCGACATCAAGCCGCTGGAGATCGTCTTCTTCATGCGCAGCGTTAATTCCAAGAATTTCTTCGAACAGATGAAAGGCCGTGGAGTCCGCATCGTGTCCGACACGGAGATGGAACAGGTCAACCCCGGCATCAAACGGAAGACCCGTTACATGATCGTGGACGCCGTCGGCGTTTGCGAACGCGTTCAGACGGAATCGCGACCACTGGAGAAGAAACCCACCGTCAGCTTTGAAAGACTCCTTGATGCAGCCGCGCTTGGCACGGTGGAGATCGCCGCGGTCGAGTCTCTCGCTGGCCGCCTGATCCGCTTGGAGCGTCGTTTCGATGCCGAGGTGGAAAAGGAAGTCGTCGAAACTTCGAAAGGGCAGACCCTCTCGCAGATATCCAAAGGTATCCTGGACGCCATCGACCCGGACGAAGTCCGCGCGCAGGCCAAATCCAAAAAAGCGGAATATTACGAGCCATCAGAGGAGGACATTGCTCAGGTGCGCGATGCGCGCATCAAACAGGCGCTCGCGCCGCTGGCGACAAATCCTGATCTCCGAAACCTCCTCAAAAAGATTCAGAAAGCCTCCGAGCAAACCATCGACATCATTTCGCGCGACACGCTTATCTACGCCGGCCCTTCGCAGACGAGCACGCAAACCAGTGCCCAGCTCGCGAGCTCATTCCGCGAATACATTGAGCAGAATAAAGCCGAGATCACTGCTCTCGAGATTCTTTATAGCCGTCCCTACAAACAACGCCTCACCGAGCCGATGCTCAAGGAATTGGAAAAGAAACTTCGCGAGAACCACGCCAGCTGGACCGAGGATCGACTCTGGGATGCCTTCGCCGTCACCGAGCCGAAGAGGGTCAAAGGCCGCTCCCAAGCCGGCCGCTTCGCCGACCTCGTCGCCCTCGTCCGCTTCGCGCTCGAGCAGCAGTCCGTCCTCGCCCCCTTCGCCGACTCCGTCTCCGACCGCTTCGATGAATGGCTCATGGACAAAGCCAAAGCCGGAACTGTCTTCACGCCGGAGCAACTCGCTTGGCTCAACCTCATGCGCGATCAAATCGCAACCAGTCTGAGCATTGAGTCCGACGATTTCGAATACGCACCATTCAGTCAGCGTGGTGGTCTAGGCAAAGCCCACCAACTGTTCGGCGAACAACTGCCAAAGCTTCTCGATGAGCTGAACCATGTCCTCGCAGCATGAGTGAAGATTCAATTTCACCACTCCCTAAAGGTTGGCGCTCAGCTCGGGTCGGTGAGATTTTAAAGGTGCGTAATGGTTACGCTTTCAAGAGCAGCGATTATCGCACGGAGGGCGTTCCACTTATTCGGCAAACGGACCTTCGAGAAGATCTAGTTGACGTCTCCTCAGCGAAAAGAGTCGATCCTCGGTTCCTCGAGGAGTTGCCAGGTTTCATCATTCGTGACGGCGACCTTTTGATCGGCATGTCGGGATCACTTGGAAAAATTTCAAGGTATCAACATGATGAGCCTGCTCTGCAGAACCAGCGGACGGGACTTCTCCTTGTGAAGCCGGACCACGATCCAAACTTTGCGAAACTCGCGATGAAATTCGTTGAGGCGCAGATTCTCGCGGGAGGACGGGGAATCGCCGTCCAAAACGTCAGCGCTAAAGACATCGAAAACTGTGTGTTCCCACTTCCTCCGCTGGAAGATCAACGCAGGATTGTCGCCGAATTCGAAAAGCAAATCAGCCGACTCGACGCGGCCATGTCGGCATTGATGCATGTCGAAGGAAAGGCGACTCGGTTTCGCCGCGCGCTACTTCGCGACGTTTTCCAAGGACAAATAGGCCTTAATGAGGATCGCTCGTGATGAACCGGCGGCCTCGTTTGAACGACAATGTGCATTGGGTAGCAGCACCGCTTGGCAATCTTCAGCACGTCATCCGGCTCTGGCAATCATCCCGCAACAGACGTTTCCGTTTTTGAAGATATGCGACAGCCCGCGCTAAACCAGAAGACGAGATTCATCCTCCTTTTTGTCGACGTATTGGTTCTCTGTGCCGCAAGTTGGTTTGCCTTCGGCAGCGCCTTCCCGGCCAACAATGATAAGGGCTTTTGGTTTTATACGGCGCTTCTGGGACTCGTTCTCGGGAGTCGCCTCGACACGCCTTTTTATGTCAGTCCAGCTGACGTGGTTCTCTATACGACTCCGGCGGCAATAGCACTTGTACTCGGTAATGCATGGGCCTCTTGGAGTGAAGGCGTTCGTGTCGGGTACTGCATCGCAATGGTCACCTGCGTAATGCTCGGCGTGATCGGAGGCTTTGCGATTCTGACTAAAGATAGCAAGCACGACGCTTGGCGACGAGCTTCGAATATAAGCCGCGTGCTAGCGGAAATGCTGGGTACGCCGCGGGTAATTTATTCTGTCGTAATCGCATTCGCGCTATTCGCGTTTCATTTCTCATCGCCCAAGGAGTTCTCCGTTATTGCCAGCGCATGGCTGCTGACCGGCGTCTTCTCACCAATTGAGGGCTTACTACGCTTAAGCAGACGGGTGCGTCGGATTTTGCAGCCTAACGTCATATTCGACGCTGACGGAGAGGTAATCGCGTATCAAACTCCGGGGTTGATCCTTATCCGCGAGTCGTTGGGCGCGACGCTTGCAACCGGGGATGTCATTGCCGTAAACGATGTCCTTGGAAACTCTCGATTGACCCTAGCGCTCGACCACGTCGGACGCGACGAGGGCCTATTACTCCGCGCGATAGAGATTCCCGGCGCCGCGATATCCGACGAACTCCAAGAGCAATTGTCCGCAGTTTTGCCCAACGCCGCGACTCGTGTCGCTTCGCCGGATGAAGCAATTGCTCAGAACGCGCTGGTAAAGTCAAAGTCCTCCCTTGTCGGTCTGGTGGCACCAGAGACATCAATCGAACGGCTCTACTTTGAAGTGGTGAAGGACGAAGGGCTCGAAGAAGGACGATTGGTTGAAGTCCAGATCGGGCAACGGTCCGTGACGTATCAACTGGTCAACGGGCTCACGAAGGAAGAGATCGTACAGCAAAAGAACACTCACGGCTTCGCCCGCGCACAGGCGCAGAAGATTGGCGAATGGAACGCAGCGGGACACTGCTTCAAGTTTGTGAAATGGCTTCCTGCGCCGAATGCTCCGGTCTTCCTTCGGGGCGCTGCAGACTTCCACCCCACTTGTGACGCGGTCGGTCATTTCCCGGGCACTGATTGCCCCGTATCGTTGAAAAGCGTGCACGATTTAGTGACGCACAACACCGCTATTCTCGGAATTCTGGGCATTGGGAAAAGCATGCTCGCGATGGAGCTCGTGGAGCGAATGATGTCGGCTGGCATAAAAGTCATCTGTGTCGATCTCACTAATGAGTATTCAAGTCAGCTCGCCGCGTACATCGACACCGCCAAAGAAGCAGCCGTTCTAGTTGAACTTCAGGCGACTGGCGCAGACGGCAAGAACAAGGTTCATCAGAATGTCGAAGAAGGTGGGAGCGTCACTGCTTTCGCCGCCGCCGTCGGAATAAAGATTCGCGAGTTTATGAATCCCGCCGATGCGAGCCGTTTGATTGTCTTCAACCCGACTCACTTCGAAGTTTGGCGTCAAGACAGCAAGCCATTCAGCGGCAAGGCGTCGATGGCTTCATTGAGTCCGGCGGAAATAACACACATCGTCTCGCAAGCTACTCTCGAAGCGGCGGCCGTTCTTGGGATTACCGACAAGGCGAGAGCCTGCCTTGTATACGAAGAGGCGCATTCGCTTGTCCCAGAATGGAACTCTGCAGTTGCCGACGGGGATAAGTCTGCATCGAACGGCAGTGCGCGCGCGATACTGCAGGGT
>JALYIN010000232.1 GCA_030775765.1 Verrucomicrobiota bacterium | reverse complement strand
ACCTCGTCCAGCGAAACCTTCCGGCGCAAAGCGCTGTAACGAAATTCTAGCCGGTGATCGTCGAGCCGCCCCGCGACCCCGAACGCTTTCTCGCCGAAGCGAACCCCCGGCGCGAGGGTGGAGCTGCGTTGCGATTGCAACCGCAGAAGGACGCAGGCCGCCTCCAGGATCGAAGTTTTCCCCTGGCCGTTTCGCGCGATGAAAAAATTGAAGCCTGGAGAGAACTCGACCGCGAGCGACTCGAAACAGCGGAAATTCCGGAGCTGAAGTTCGGCGAGCATGAAATTCCGTCAGCGCTGTTGCCGCGACAGCGTCTCACAAATTGAGCAGTTCCAGCTTGCTCGTCATCTGGCCTGGAATGCGCTTTGCGTGATAGAACGCGCCACTGATCGGCGTGATGTCGGCAGGCGTCAGTCCCACCGCCGCTCCGATGAAATTATGATTGCAGAACACGCCGTTGGTCGCGTCCATCCCGACCCAGCCGGCGCCGGGAAGAAAAACTTCCGTCCAGGCGTGGAGCGAACCTTCGGCGCGCTTCGTTTCAGCATCGCTTTCCCGAAGGTAACCACTCGTTAGGCGAGCGGCCAGTCCCATGTGGCGCAGCATCTCCGCGAGGAGCACGGAGACGTCGCGGCAGGCGCCCCGGCCGCGCCGCAGCGTCTCCGCCGGCGAGAGCGCCTGGCCTTCCTCGCGTCGCTCGTAGCCGATGCATTCGTGCAGTCGTTTGTTCAAGTCGACCAGCGTCTCGACCGTGCCGCGCCGCCTTTTGCCCGTGGGCGCTTCCCAGCCGGGCAAGGCCAGCTGTTCCTTTACCCGCCTCTCGCGGTACGCTGCGAGCAAATCTCGCGTGCGGGCATCGTAGGCAAAAGGCAGTTCGACCGCGTCGGGCCCGAGAATGAAATGGAACGGATCTTTTTCGTCGAGATCGAGATTGATCGCGAGCCGGAACGTCAACTCCTTCGATCGTTCGGGAAAATAACAGGAGGCGACGGTGTTCTCGAAAACATCGCGCGAATAGCGGATGGTCGCCTTCGGCGTGGTCGAGAAATCGAGCCGGCGCACCCGGCTGAAACGATCGCTCCGCGGAAAGAGAAGCACCTCATGGGGCGAAAACCCGACCGGCTCGTGATATCGGTAGGTGGTTTGATAGCGCAGCCCGAGCTTCATGAAGGCAAGATAAGTAGGGAGGGGAAAAATTGTTTAAAAATGTTAGAAAATCTGTTGCACCCGCGCGCAAGCTCGGTTAATACCTCGGCAGATTCAAAAATGTTCTGGGGGGAACAGCCGGCCTTCACGTCCATCGGACGTGGGGGCCGGTACTTTTTTGGGGGAATGAGGTCGTGAATCCAGACAGCCACGGAGGACGGAGAAGATTCTCCTGGCCCGCCGCGTTCACGTTGTCAGTCCTTATCATCGCCGCACTTTCCACGTTCGTTTTTCTACGGCTGGAAACTTGGCCCGCTCGCACGATGAGCCAGAGCACTTCGGAATTAGAACGCGTGGGTCGCGATGTCCGGGACGCCTTCGTGGGAATGGCGCAGCTCGAGCCGCGCGTCACCGTTAACAATCGGATTTACCTCGAGAAAACAACGGCCACGGCGCAGCTGGCGATTCTTTCGCGCCAAATCGAAGTGGAACATGAATTCCAGCACACCTGGGCGGGAAGCACGAAGCGCGTCAAGCTGCATGCGACGTTCATCGCCAAAGCCGGCTTCGATCTGCAACACGACGTGGCAGTCGATCTGCAGGCGGATGAGATTGCGATCAGCCTTCCGCACGCGACGATCCTCGGCGTCGAACAAAAACAGGTCGAGGTGCTCGCATTCGAAAACGGTTTTTGGAACCGGATCTCCGCATCGGATCTGGAGAGCCAGCTCGCGACGTTACCAGAACTGGCGCGACAAAAAGCGTCGGAAAGCGGATTGCTCGCGGAGGCGGAGACCGCCTTGCAAACGCAGCTCAACGAGCGCGTCCACGCGGAACGGCCGGTGCATCTCGTTTTCCAGAGCGCTCCGGTGAAAGAATAGGCGGATCGCGCGCTCCGCCGCGCGATGTCTTATCCCGCTTCGGCGGCATTGTTAAGTATCGAGCGACGGCCGCTCGATCCACCTTTCCGCGCAGGAGTTTTCCAGCTAAAGCATCCAGGAGCGATGCAACGAAAAAAAACTTTAGTTCTGACGGCGGCGGCGTTGGTCGTCGCAGCAGTCCTTTTCCTCTATCTCGTACCGCTGATCGTCGCGAACGGTGTGCGGCTTTGGGCAGAGCGCGTGGCACGGCGTGAAGGATTGCAAGTTCGGCTCGACGAGATTGACGCGCCGCTCTTCCGGCCGGTGGTTGTGCGAAATTTGCGGATCGAAAGCAGACCTTCAGCGCCCTTCTTAATCAAGTGCGCTGCCTCGCGGCTCGAACTCGATCTAAGCCTTTCCGGAATTTTCACCGGTGCCCGGCGTCCTCTTCACGCGCTTAAAATAGAAGGCCTCACCCTCGATATCCGTCGAAATCCAGCCGCCCCCTCGCCTTCCCAACGAACAGCCTGGGCGGTCTTCCAGAACCTGCTGGCCGACGATTTCATTTTCTCCGGCGCCCAGGTCCATATTGAGAATGGAATCACCACCATCGATCTGCGCGATGGCACGGTCAGCGGATCGGTCCTCGAATCCGGGGTCTTCAGCGCGCGCGAGGTCACCATCGCTTCCCCGTGGTTTCACAAAACCTTTTCCAATCTGCGCGGCGCGACTTCCTGGCAGGAAAACCGGCTCGCGGTTGGAGCAATTAGCCTGATCCGCGGCCTCGACCTCGACACCATCACTGTCGATCTCGCGCGAATCGGTGAAAGCCGGATCGGCATGGAAGTCAGCTTCGACGCGTTCGGCGGAAAGATCCGCGCCCGTGTTTCCAGCGAAGACCGGGGCGACAAAAGGACCTGGGACATCGCCGGCAACGGCTCAGGCATTTCGCTCGCCCAGATGTCGGACACTCTCGAATGGACCAATCGCGCCAGCGGCTCGCTCCATGCGAGCAAGTTCACCTTCCGCGGCGAGATGAACGATCTCCGCAATGCGACCGCCGCCTTGTGGGCCGAGGTCAGCGGCCTGACCTGGAGCGATCGCACCGCGGACACGGTGATGATCGGCGCGTCGCTCTATAATCGCGAGGTCCAGGTCGAACAGCTTTTTATCAAGCAGCGAAATAATCAGCTCACCTTGAGCGGAGAATTCGCCTGGCCGGAGCAGTTATCCGATTGGATGCAGCCGGCGTTCCGCGGCGACATTTCAGCGTCGATCAATGACCTCGGCGACTTCGCGCGGCTCTTTGGGTGGAGTCCATCGGATTTTGCGGGCAAGCTCGCCGCCAACGGAAACGTGAGCGCGCGCGAAGGAAAACTCGGCGGCCAGCTTTCTGTCTCGGGGAAAGAACTGGTTGTGTTCCGGTCGGCGATCGAATCGCTCGAAGTAAAGCTCGCCCTGGAGGAATCTCGTTTGGGGATTACGAAACTCGAGCTTCGCCAGCAGAATGATTTCTTTCGCGCGGAAGGAAGCTTCGCGCTCACCGGCGACCGTTCGTACACGGCGACGGCTCAAACTTCAGTCGCCGACCTTGCGAACTATAGAGGTTTCATTCCGTCGCAAACCCGGCCTGTTGGGGGTTCGCTGGCCGCAGAATGGAACGGCCGCGGCGCCCGGGGAGAGGATTCCGGAACCTGGCACGCAAGGGGCCACAATCTTCGCGTTGCGGGAGAGGCGCTCGTTCCGTTCGAGGCGGAGCTCGCGGCGGACTATTCCCCCGAAAGCATTTTCTTTCGGGAGTTTCACCTTTGGAATCAACGCGCCGACTTCGGCGCGTTCGTGACCGTCGCAAAAACCTATCTGCACGCCCAGGACGTGTGGCTGACCCTGAACGGGCGACCGCGACTTGAGGGAAATATCTATCTGCCGTTGTCGGTCGTGAAGTTGCGTGGTGGCGCTCGCTGGCTGGCGGCACTCGGCCCGGACCCATTCTTCGACGTCGATCTGACTGTCGAGGCCACTGATCTCGCGGAATTCGCGGCGGCGGTGCGAACGAAACCGGACATGT
Source organism: Verrucomicrobiota bacterium (assembly GCA_030775765.1). Classification (GTDB taxonomy): domain Bacteria; phylum Verrucomicrobiota; class Verrucomicrobiia; order Chthoniobacterales; family UBA10450; genus AV80. Next base: position 1,565 of record JALYIN010000232.1, on the reverse strand, counting down.
CGGGACAGGTGAGCGCGAAAATTCAGCTTTCCGGCACTCCCGCTTCGCTCCAGGCAAACAATGAAATTCATCTCCGTGATTTTGTTTTGGATGGCGCGTCGGGCTTAACGGCGGATGTCGAAACCCGGCTCGCGCTGGGAATGGCAAACTTCAAGGTGAACGCGCTGGCGCGCGGGTCTGATCCTGTGAAAATCGATGGCACTCTGCCGCTGCGATTGGAAAAGCGCGACGCCGAATACGCGCTTTCCTCGGATGGGCCGTTGTCGGCGCGCTTGACTTTCCCGGCGATCATTCTGGCGAAACTGCCGCGCTATCTTTCCCCCGCCGTCTTCACGCGGGGAATTCTGAGCGGCAATATCGCCATCGCGGATTCCGTTCAACATCCACTCATCACTGGCGCCGCAAATCTCGTCGACGGGCAATTCTTGCGCGGCTCGACGCTCTCAGTTGGTGTCAATTTCAAGGGACGGGATGCGATGATTGATTTCGTCCAGCTCAAGGAAGCTCCAGCGCTCGATGTCTCAGCAAAGGGAGAACTTGATTTCAGCGATCTGGACAACGCCACGTTACGTCTATTTCCCACCGCCACCATTTTCGCCACGGCTTTGGCCGACGATGATTGTGTGAGCAGCATCGAATTCTTCGCCGGTACTTCCGGCATCTTGCCGGCCAGGCAGGTTCAGGAACTCGCGTTCAACGGAAGCGTATTTACCAGGTCGTTCACGATTTCATTTCCGAGTTCAAATGACGCAGATCCGCCGCAGGAGTTTCCGTTCTGCCACGATAGCCCTCCAGGCAGGAAAACGCTTACTTTCCAAATTTCGCCAGCGTTTAATCCCTGACGTCACCCCACTGCGGCTTGCAACCACGGCGCAAGCTTATCGCGAAGTTCCGGCGTCAGATTGATTCGAATGTTCGCGTCCATATTGACGAAGCCGCCATCGGCGCGGCAAAAAATCAGGTGCACGGGTTGCGTTCCCGGCGAGCTGGCCAGGACGGTCTGGACCTGCCGCAATTCGTCAGACGTCGCTCCGGATGAGAACGAGAGCACGAGCGGAGATTCCTTGGCGCTGTTGCCATTGCCATTGCCGCTAAACTCGTTAGGCAACGGCGCCTGGGTAGCGACCGTGCTCAACACTTTCGCCCTTTGCGCCACGGCCCGCAGCGAATCGTCGCGCTTGTCCAGCGTCCCCGTGACGGCCAGCACGCGTCCAAGCACGAGCCCATCGGCGACCGTCGTATAAACCTCGTTCCACAAAACGACCTCCAGGGTTGCGGTCAGGTCTTCGAGAAAAATCACCGCGAATGGTTTGCCTTCCTTCTTGGTGAATTTCTTGTCCACCTGGACAATCGCGCCCGCAATCTTAAACGACGCGCGGTCCGCCAATTCGTTCAACGACGTAATGGTTTGATATTTTCCCTCGCGGAGAACGCCGGCGTAGGCGTCCAGCGGATGGCCGGTCACATAAAAACCTAGCAGCTCTTTCTCATACGACATTTTCTCGTGCTCGGTCCATGGAATGACACGGTGCGAAGTCGGCTTCGACGCCGGCGCGGGCATGTCG
>JALYIN010000231.1 GCA_030775765.1 Verrucomicrobiota bacterium | reverse complement strand
TCGTCTCGTTGGGGCAGAGTAAATTGAAACGTCGAGCCAGCACCTGGCTTGCTTTCGAGTGCCACTCTTCCGCCGTGTGCCTCAATGAACGTCTTGACGATAGCGAGACCGAGGCCCAAACCACCTTCGCTCGCGGAATCGGTCTCCAGCTCGTCGAACACTTTTTCCAGACGTTCCTCCGGAATCCCCGTTCCGTTATCGGTGACCCGGCACTCGACCACACCCTCTCCACTCAGTTCCTGCGCCTTGATGAGGACCTTTCCACGGGGCGTATATTTGATGGCGTTGCCGATCAGGTTTTGAAAGACCCGCCGCAACAAGCTGGCGTCAGCATAAACGACCAGGCGGTGCGGGACTTTATTGATGAGCTTGGTGCTGCCGGTTCCGGCCACGGGACGCAGATCGTGAATGAGGGATTCTACGAGCGGCCACAAATCAAACTCGCGCCGCTCCAGTTTGACACCGGTCTCCGTGCGGAGATGCATGTTTTCCTCGATGATCTTCTCGACCAGCCGCTGTAGATGCTGGACATTGCGGCCGAGGGTTTTCAACATCTGCGCCGTTTCCGAACGCTGAGTCCGTTCCTGGAACGTTATATCCAGGACCCGCGTCGCGAGCGAAATGGCATTAAGCGGAGTCCGGAGGTCGTGCGCCACAAAGGCGAGATACTCTTCCCGGCGCCGCTGAACTTCCAGCGCTCGTTCTGTGGCATAGGTTTGCACGGCCATGCCAATCGCCTGGTCGAGGACCCGGTTCATGATGTGGAAGGGTTCTCCCTGGAGGCTCAAACCATTCTTGTCCGCGAGATCGTGAATACAGCCGCGCAGGATATTGTACTCGGCAACGACTTCTTCGAGATCAAACGCCTCCTGAAGACGTTGCAATCCATGGGCCGGCGGGCTGGCTCCTTCCAGCGCTTCCGGAATTGTCTCGCGCGATTGTGATTGGAGGGCGACCGCGAGTTCCTCCAGGAAATGCGGGATGTGATCGTTGAGCGCCGGAGTATCGAGATGCTGCGCGGACGGCAGTTGTTTTACCTGTAGCCGCCATTGCAACAGTAAAGCGGGCCCCTCCTGCCTGACGAGCCTTGCCAGTTTGTCGAGATTACTAATGGTATTAATTAAGTGATTCGGTGCTGGGGTGATCAATGGTCGCCCGGCCTACTTCGCCAAAGCCGCCTGCGCGGCAGCAAGGCGGGCGATCGGGACGCGGAACGGACTGCAGCTCACGTAGTTTAGTTCGAGGCGGTGGCAGAACTTCACGCTGTCGGGATCGCCGCCGTGTTCGCCGCAGATGCCGAGCTTGATGTCGGGTCGGCTCTTTCGGCCTTTGTCGACGGCGATCTGCATGAGCTGGCCGACGCCGGTTTGATCGAGGGACGCGAATGGGTTCTTCTTGAAGATCTCGTTCTCGACATAAGGCATTAGGAAGTTCCCCATGTCGTCGCGGCTGATGCCGAGCGCCATCTGGGTGAGATCGTTCGTGCCGAAGCTGAAGAACTCGGCGCTCTGCGCGACTTCATCAGCCGTGAGCGCGCCGCGCGGCACTTCGATCATGGTGCCGACCAGGTAATCAAACTTCACTTTCTTCTCCGACATGACCTGCTGCGCGACGCGATGGACGATCTCGGCCTGAAGATCGAATTCCTTTTTGAAACCCACGAGCGGGATCATGATCTCCGGTTTCACCTTGATCTTCTGCTTCGCGACTTCGGCCGCGGCTTCGAAAACGGCGCGGGCCTGCATCTCCGTGATCTCCGGATAGGCAATGCCGAGCCGGCAGCCGCGATGACCGAGCATGGGGTTGAATTCGTGCAGCTGCTTCACGCGGTGCGCGATCTTCTCCGCAGTCATGCCCAGCTTCTTGGCCAGCGCTCCCTGCGATTCTGGTTCCTGCGGTAAAAACTCGTGAAGGGGCGGATCAAGAAAACGGATCGTTGCGGGATAACCTTTGAGCGCTTTGAAAATGCCGATGAAATCGCCGCGCTGATATGGCAGCAATTTCGCCAGCGCGGCTTTTCGATCCTCCACATTGTCGGCGAGGATCATCTCGCGCATCGCGTCAATCCGATCGCCCTCGAAGAACATGTGCTCGGTGCGCGTTAGGCCGATGCCGACCGCGCCAAAGGCGAGCGCGTTCTCGGTTTGTTCCGGGTTGTCGGCGTTACAACGCACATCCAGGCGCGCGGCTTTCGAGCACCAGGTCATGAGTTGGTTGAAGGCTTTGAACTTTTCGGTCTTCTGCGCGGCCTTGTCGCCGTGGAGCATGCCGGTAATAATCTCGCTCGGCACCGTCGCCAGCTGGCCGGCGTAAACGGTCCCGGTCGTTCCGTCGATCGAGAGAAAGTGTTCGCCTTCCTTGAAGACCTGCTTGTCCACGGAAACGGTCTTCTTCGCGTAATCGATCTGTAATGCGGACGCGCCGCAGATGCAGACCTTGCCCATCTGCCGCGCGACCAGCGCCGCGTGCGACGAAACGCCGCCTCGCGCGGTGAGAATGCCTTCCGCCGCAATCATGCCGCGCAAATCTTCCGGGCTCGTTTCGTTGCGGACAAGCAGCACGTTCTCTCCCTTTTCCGCCGCGCTCGCCGCGCGGTCGGCGTTCAGGTAAATCCTGCCCGACGCCGCGCCAGGTCCGGCCGGAAGTCCGCTCGCGATCGCTTTCGCCTTCTTCACTTCTGCGACATCGAAGATCGGCGCGAGAAGCTGGTCGAGTTGATCGGCCGGGTTGCGCATCACCGCCGTCTTCCAGTCGATCAGTTTTTCCTTGAACATGTCCATCGAGAACTTGAGCGCGGCTGCGGCGGTCCGTTTGCCGTTCCGCGTCTGGAGCATGAAGAGCTTCCCGTCCTGGATGGTGAACTCGATGTCCTGGACGTCTTTGAAATGTCGTTCGAGCGTCGCGCGGACCTTGAGCAGTTCCGCGTAGCACTTCGGCATCACCTTTTCCAGCTCGATGACCGGCTGCGGCGTTCGCACGCCGGCCACCACGTCTTCACCCTGCGCGTTGATCAGGAATTCGCCGTAGAATTCGTTCGCGCCGTTGGCCGGGTTGCGCGTGAACGCGACCCCGGAGCCCGAATTCGCGCCCGTGTTGCCATACACCATCGCCTGGACATTCACGGCGGTGCCCCATTCCTCGGGGATGTTGTATTTCCGCCGGTAAACGATCGCGCGATCGTTCATCCAGGAACCGAACACCGCGCCGACGGAGCCTTTGAGCTGGTCCCACGGATCGTTCGGGAACGCCTGGCCGGTGCGGTCTTTCACCAGTTTTTTGAAACGCACGACCAGCTCCTGGTAATCGGCGGCGGTGAGCTTCGAGTCGTCAATGTTGTGCTGGCCGTAGCGCTCGTCCTTAAAATGCTCGATGACCGATTCGAATGGATCGTGGTCTTCGCCCTCGCGCTTTTGCACGCCCATGACCACGTCGCCATACATCTGGATGAACCGGCGATAGCAGTCCCACGCAAACCGCTCGTTCTTGGTCGCCTGGACGAGCGCCTTCACCGTCTCGTCGTTGAGGCCGAGGTTCAGGATCGTGTCCATCATCCCCGGCATGGAATCGCGCGCGCCGGAACGAACCGCGACGAGGAGCGGCATGTTGTCGGTGTCGCCAAACTTCGTCCCCATGATCCGCTCCATGTTGGCGATGCCGTTCGCTACCTCTGCTTGGAGCGTCGGCGGGTAGGTGCGCTTGTGCGCGTAGAAATAAGTGCAGACCTCCGTCGTGATCGTGAACCCTGGGGGCACGGGCAGGCCGATGCGCGTCATCTCCGCGAGGTTCGCGCCTTTGCCCCCGAGAAGCGGCTTCATGCCGCCATCGCCGTCCGCCTTGCCAGCGCCGAAATTATAAACGTATTGGGTGCGCCTGGGTGTCCGGGAGACGGCTTTCGCCTTTGCTTTGGAAACTTTTCCGGAAACCTGTTTTTTCGTAGCCATGACAGAGTAAGAAATCGACGACCGCGGTGCGAACGGACGCCAAGCTAAATCCGTCGCCCAAGGTGTCAACGCGCGCGACGGATGTAGAGGCGCGTGTCCTTACGCGCGGGGAGAGAAGCCTGCGACCAGAGAAAGCGCCCACTACGCCGGTGCGCGGTTCGCGCGTGGAATCAGCTCCTAATGGATCGCGGCGGTGCGGCTCGTGTGCAGCACCTCACCGATCGCCGCTGTGAAATCGCCCACGCCGGTGCTCGGCACGATGATCGTGTTCCGCCGCCCGTGCGCTTCCTCGGTGATGCGCAGGAATTTTCCGCGATCGTTCTCGCGGAACTCCACGTGAAAACGCTTGCGCTCGATCTGGAACTCTTTCTCGTCGATGATGCTATCCATATCGAAAACGGTGGAGTCTAGGACGGTTGCCTAACCGAGTGGAAGCAAATTCTGCGGGGTTGTTAGGCCGCCCCTCCCAGGCTTAAGAAAAGGCTCTACCGGCGCTTCCCGCCACGGCGACGATCCTGGCGTCCATTCTGCCGCGATTTGGCCGGGCGCTCGTCGGCGATAGCGAAATCGACCTGGCGTTTGAAGACGTCGACCCGCGCGACGAACACCTTTAACT
>JALYIN010000230.1 GCA_030775765.1 Verrucomicrobiota bacterium | reverse complement strand
CCCTCCGCCTGTGTGAGCGCGATTGTCCAGCGCGTGCCGGTCGCGTCGAGGAGGAGCCGACCGAGGGTGGCGGCCAGGTCGCGCGGGGCGGCCGGCTGAGGGCGGAGTTCGATGATGCCGGGCGCGAAGCGGACGAGATGCACGCTGTGCAGCAAGTGCCCGTGCAGGACCGGCTGGTCATGAGCGACGAGCGCGACGACGTCCCGGAAGGTGCGGAGCTGCGGCGCCGTCGACACCGCTTGAGCGGGTTGGGCTTGCAGGACGGCACCGCCTCCGGCCACGGCGCGGATGCCGCCGCCGCCATCCGGTGATGGCGGCGCCACCGATGACGCGCGCGGTGCTCCAGCGTCCGACAGACGGCGGACGAGATCGCCGGGCGTGGGCAGATCTGCCGTGTAGCACAGGCGGATCAGCACCATCTCTGCCGCAGCGCGGCGGTCCGACGCGGCCTCGACCTCCTGCGTGCCCTTGAGCAGCATCTGCCATAACCGGCCCAATACCGGGACCCCTAGCCGTGCCGCCAACCCGGCGCCGCGGATGCGCTCCATCTCGGGCAAGTCCGCCCCATCGGCCAGGCCGGAGACGGTCTTCAGCCGGGTCAGCGTGTGCGTCAGGTCGAGCAGGTCGCCTAAGATGACACCGAGGTCGGCGCCGCGTTGATGGGCGCGGTCGGTGATGGTCAGCGCGGCCTCGGTCTGACCGGCGATGATCGCTTCGATCAGCTCGAAGATGGAGCTGCGGTCGGCAAGGCCGAGCATGTCGGTCGTGTCGGCGGCCGTGACCGGGCCGTCGCTCCCCGCTTGGGCGATGGCTTGATCCAGCAGCGAGAGACCGTCTCGGGCGGAGCCATCGGCGGCGCGGGCGATCAGGTCCAGTGCGGCCGGCTCCGCCGTGACGCCTTCCTGGGTGCTGATGCGGGCAAACAATCCAGTCAGCTCGGCAATCGAGATGCGCCGGAGGTCGAACCGCTGGCAGCGCGACAGCACGGTGATCGGGACCTTTCGGATCTCGGTCGTGGCGAACACGAATTTCACGTGTGGCGGCGGTTCCTCGAGCGTCTTGAGCAGCGCGTTGAACGCCGCCGAAGTAAGCATGTGCACTTCGTCGATGATATAGATTTTGAAGTGCCCTTTGCTCGGGGCGTAACGAACGTTGTCGCGCAATTCGCGCACCTGCTCGACGCCGTTGTTGCTCGCGCCGTCGATCTCCAGCACATCGAGGCTATTGCCCGCCGTGATTTCCTTGCAGCTGTCGCAAACGCCGCACGGGGTCACCGTCGGTCCGTTCACGCAATTGAGCGCTTTCGCCAGAATCCGCGCCGTCGATGTCTTCCCGATCCCGCGCGGCCCCACGAAAAGATAGGCGTGGGCCAGCCGGTTCTGCTCGACCGCGTTCTTGAGCGTCCGCGTCACATGCGTCTGCCCGACGAGATCGTCGAACGTCTGCGGCCGATACTTTCTCGCGAAAACCTGATAACTCACGCGCTGAATCTAATCCGCTTCAATCGCCCACGAAAACAGAAATCAGAAAATCGGGAGAGGATTAACGGGATTTATTGAGTTGAAGAGCGGTAACCAGATTTTTCCATTGGGCGTTGGACGTTGGACGTTTGGCGTTGGACGGTTTCCGCATTGCCATGAAAACCAACTCGTCGCGCCGCCTCGGTCTTGCGCTCGTTTGCCTGCTCTCGTCTCTCCACGCTCGCGAGCCGCAAACTTCCCCGCCGCCCACGCAGCACATCCGCGCGCGAGACCTCGGCATTCCGCTCGACGGCACACCCGGCACTTTCAACGCCATCACTGACGTCCCCGGCGTAGAGGTCGGCTACGCCACGCTGGTAAGCGGCGAGGGAAAACTAGAAGTCGGAAAGGGCCCTATTCGCACGGGCGTGACCGCGATCCTGCCGCGCGGAAAAATCGATGATCCGGTTTACGCTGGCGTTTTCAGTCTAAACGGCAACGGCGAAATGACCGGCACGGCCTGGCTGGAAGAAGGCGGATTCCTCGAGGGACCCATCGCCATTACGAACACGCACAGTGTCGGGGTTGTGCGCGACGCGATCATAGACTGGCGAGTGAAAAAGGGCGGCGCGGACCCGGGCGGTTTTTACTGGAGCCTGCCCGTTGTGGCGGAGACCTGGGACGGCTGGCTCAACGACGTGAACGGATTCCACGTAAAGCCAGAACACGTTTTCACCGCGCTCAATGCCGCTCATGGGGGCGCGATCGACGAGGGGAGCGTGGGCGGCGGGACGGGAATGGTCTGTTACGAGTTCAAAGGCGGCACCGGAACTTCTTCCCGCCGGATCGAGATGAAGGAAAAGAAAGACGCCCCGCCGCGCACGTTCACTGTCGGCGTCCTGGTCCAGGCAAATTTTGGGCGCCGCCCCCAGCTCATGATCGCGGGAGTGCCGGTGGGCAAGGAAATTCCCGGCCAGGTTTACAAGCGCGAGAACGGCTCCTGCATCGCGATCGTCGCCACGGATGCCCCGCTATTGCCCCATCAACTCAAGCGGCTCGCCCGCCGTGTTTCGCTTGGACTTGCCCGCACCGGGACGGTTTCCGGGAATGGTTCTGGCGATTTGTTTCTCGCCTTTTCCACCGCGAATCCGGAGGCGTCCAACCCGGACAAGATCACCCGGTCCGTTGAGACTCTGCCGAACGATCGGATCGATCCGATTTTCGATGCGGTCGTCCAGGCGACCGAAGAAGCGGTCTTGAACGCGCTGATCGACAATCAAGGTATGACCGGCCGTGACGATCACAAAGTCGAAGCGATCTCCCACGATCGGGTGCGCGAGCTGTTGAAGAAACACAACCGCTCACTATAATTGGAGCCGGCACGCGCTCGTGCCGGAAGGGATGGTTCAGGGATTTCGAGCGAATACCCAACGCCACGAGGGCGTGCCGTTTCCAGTCGGCTTACGCCAGCAACGCCTTCGCCGTCCCCTGAAGAAGACCAGCCGGTTTCCGAAGAATACCAGCGAGCGGTTTTCCCGAGTTAACCCGCACGGTGACGCAGGCATCGCTTGGATCCTTGCCCGCGAAATTCTGTTCCCACCGCGTCTGCGCCGTGGCCAGCACGCGCCCGTAATTCATATTAAGTGCCTGTCGTAGACCCGCGATCAAACGGCGGGTATCGGTGTCGGTGTCGGTGAGGGTTCGCTGGGTGGCATTCATGGCGAACCCATAAAAAGCAAGATGTGAGCCCCGTCGCGGAGGTTTTACGTCATTCGAGCGAAGTCGAAGGGGCGACTCTTCGCTCCTCCATACGAGGGGGAACGGAGGAGAACTGGAGATAAGCAGCCCCTTCGACTGAAGTCAGTCCGACTCGTCCAGTTCTGCCAGCATCTCTTGCTTCAAAAGCCGGCGAGCTGATTTCTTGATTGCGCGGCGCTCGGCTCCGACAGCCTGTTTTTCAGCCTGCCGTTCCTGGCGCGTTCGTGTTTCCAGCGCGCTCGGCAAATGCGAAATCTTCGGACGCTTCTCACGGACCTTTTTTTCGCTCGGTTTCGCGTATGGATTCATTCGTCCTTGAACGATCTGGCGAATCGAGAATTCGTCAAAATCACTCGACGCCCCATGATGCGCTTCTCTAACTTTGCGGTTGATGAACTGGGAAGCGATCAGCGCCGTGTCGCAGCTCGTCGGCTCGCTCGCCGTCGTCATTTCGGTCTTGTATCTCGCGGTGCAGTTACGCAGCAGCACGCGAGTGGCACGAGTAGCCGCGCAGGATGCGGCGGCGGCAGCACTTCGGGACGTCACCAAGCCGTTCATGGAAAACGCGGAGCTGGGTCGCGTCTGGCGAACCGGCTTGGAGAATCTCGAGGCGTTGTCGCCCGAAGATCAGGCGCGCTTCTTCCACGCGGCTTACCAATTCATGAAGGCCCTCGAGACGATTCATTACCATTACGTTTACGGACTCCTGGATGCGCAGCTCTGGGAAGGCTGGCGCGAACTGTTGCGGCATTATGTCGCGACGCCCGGCATCCATTACTATTTGACCCAGCGCGGCCCGGTTTTCTCCCGGCGGTTTCGGCAGTTCATCGCTGAGTTGGAGCCCGTTACCGAGCGCATGACCGTCGGGAATTTGTTCGGCAAGGAAGCGCGGCCGAGTGTCTAAACATGCCGCTAGACCTCGCTGCCATTCGGACTGCGCACGATCGGATCCGTCCGCACGTTCATCGCACGCCGGTCTTGACCAGCGCCCGACTCGATGCGGCCAGCGGCGCGTCGCTCTTTTTTAAATGCGAAAACTTCCAGAAGGTCGGCGCATTCAAGGCGCGCGGGGCGACGAATGCAGTCTTTGCCCTCGATGACGAAACCGCGCGGCGCGGCGTCGCCACCCATTCTTCCGGCAACCATGCGGCGGCTCTCTCTCGCGCCGCGAAGTTGCGCGGGGTCGCTGCTCATATCGTCATGCCATCGAACTCTCCGAAGGTGAAAGTGCGCGCGGTGGAGGGCTACGGGGTCCGGATCGTCTTTTGCGAGCCGAACCAGCGGGCGCGGGAAGAAGCGTGTGCGCGCGTGATCGCGGAGACGGGAGCGACCTTGATTCACCCCTTCGAAAACGAAGATGTCATGGCTGGGCAGGGGACGATTGCCATCGAGTTGTTGGAGGACGTGCCCGATCTGGATTTCCTTCTCTGCCCGGTCGGCGGCGGGGGCGTTCTCTGCGGGACGGCGGTGGCGGCGAAAGCGTTGCGTTCCTCCATCAAAGTCATCGCGACCGAGCCCGCAGGCGCCGACGATGCCGCGCGATCGTTCCATCAACACAAGCTGATTTTTCAGGAAGAGAAGAACACCATTGCCGATGGTCTGCGGACGAATCTCGGGGCGGTTAACTTCACGCTGGTCCAGCATTACGTGGACGACATCGTGACCGTGCCTGACGAAGCCATCGTCGCCGCCATGCGGGCAATTTGGGAGACCATGAAAATCGTGGTGGAGCCCTCGGGCGCCGTGCCCTACGGCGCGATTCTCGAAAAGCTCGTCGATCTTCGAGCAAAACGCATCGGGATCATTCTCACGGGCGGCAATGTCGACCTGGACGCGCTGCCGTGGATGGCGAAGTGAAGATTCTGTTCGCTTTCCGCGCCCCGCTTCTCCTACGCTGACGTTTCCTAAAGAAGGAGACAAAAAATGTTAAAATCGATTGCCGGAGTCGTTGTCGGTTACCTGGTTATGATGTTTGTGGCGTTTTGCGCTTACACCGCGGCCTACCTCGGGCTCGGCACGGAGCGGGCCTTCGAGCCGAACACGTATGCCCTCTCGGGCATTTGGATTGGGCTGGTTATCGCAATCACATTCATCGCGGGCCTTATCGGCGGGCTGACCTGCGCTGCCATCAGTAAGAGCCGGACCACCGGTCTGGTCCTTGCCTTGATCGTGTTTGTTCTCGGCTTCGCCTTCGAGCTTCCCAACCTTACGAAGGACCACACCCCCGTGGCACGAGCCGGCGACGTTTCGAACATGGAGGCCATGGGGAAGGCGCAACCGCCGGCCTGGCTTCTCATTCTCAATCCCTTCCTGGGCGGTGCCGCTGTTCTCATGGGGACGCGGATGAAGAAGAGCCCGGCTGTCTAACTCCGCGCAGTTCAATCGAAGGAAAGGCGGACCATGCTTAGATCGATCGTGGCCATCATAGCCAGCTACGTCGTGATGTTCGTTTTTTTCATGGCGGTCTTTGCGGGCTGCTACTTGGCGCTGGGCTCGGAACGCGTGTTTCAAACCGACAGCTATGAGGTCTCAACGCTTTGGATTGCGGTAAGCATCCTCCTTTCGTTTCTCGGCTCGACGCTCGGCGGCTTTGTCTGCGCCGCAATTAGCAGGAGCGAGCGGACGTGCCAGGTTTTCGCCTTCATCGTTTTCTTCCTCAGCCTGCTGGCGTGCATCCCCGCGATGAAGCGCAGTCCCGATGCGCCCAACGTCCGCGCGGGCGAAGTCGCGAATTTCGACGCCTTGCGATTGGAAGTATCGCCGATGTGGGTTCACCTGATTACTCCGGTGCTCAGCGCTGCTGGTGTCCTGGTCGGCGCGCGCCTGAAACGGCGTGGCAGCGCGTAGTTCGCCGCGGCGGATCGTCGCCCTCCCCCCGCGCCATGAAAGCACATTCCACCGAAGCATCCGGTGCGAACGAGGACGGAAAGCTCCGGCACATCGATCAATATCTTGCCGTCGGACAGAAGGGCGGCGCGTCGGACATTCATCTCGGCGTGAACGCGCCCCCGATCTGGCGCCTGCATGGAATTCTCCAGCCGATGTGGCCCGGCGCGGCGAAGCTCGTGAGTGATGACACTGCGGCGCTGGCCGACGGCTTCCTGACCGACGCACAGAAAATCCAGCTCAACGAGCGCGGCGACGCGGACTTCGCCTACGCCAACGCGTTCGGCCGCTTCCGGGCCAGCGTCGTGCGGCAGCGGCTCGGGATCGACCTCGTCTTTCGCATCATCAACACAAAGGTGCGGACGATGGATGAGCTGGGCTTGCCCGAGAGCCTCAAATTGCTGACCCGGTACCAAAATGGCCTCATTCTCGTGACCGGTTCGGTCGGCAGCGGCAAATCGACGACGCTGGCTGCGCTCGTCGAGCAGGTGAACATTGAGCGGCGCGAGCACATCATCACGCTCGAGGACCCGATCGAGTACATTTTCGAACCGAAAGGCTGCCACATCACCCAACGCGAAGTGCACACGCATACTCGCTCCTTCGGCGCGGCCTTGCGCGGCGCGCTCCGCGAAGATCCCGATGTTATCATGGTAGGTGAGCTGCGGGACCTGGAGACGATCTCGCTCGCGATCACCGCCGCGGAAACCGGGCACCTCGTGCTTGGGACGCTGCACACCAGCACTGCCTCGCGGACGCTGGATCGCCTGCTCGACGTTTTCCCAGTCGATCAACAGGAGCAAATCCGGATCATGGTGGGCGAATCGCTTCGCGGCATTATCAGCCAGCAACTGGTGCCCCGCTCAGACGGCACGGGCCGCGTCCTCGCATTGGAAACGCTGACCAACACGCCAGCTGTCGCGAACGTGATTCGCGAAGCGAAGACCTTCATGCTGCCGGGCATTATCCAGACCGGCAAAAAGCAGGGGATGCAGGCGATGGACGATGCGCTGATGGCGTTGGCCGAGAGAGGCTTGATCACTCAAGATGAAGCGGACGCTCGGATGAACGGATGAATCCTTCGCTGTCATGCCCTACATAGACCAATTCCTTTCCGTCATCGTCGCGCAAGACGGCTCTGACCTTCACATCGGCGAAGGGCAGCCGCCGAAAATGCGCCGGCACGGGGATGTAAAACCGATCCGCGACGAACCGGTCACTCGCGAGGAAGCAGCGGGAATGTTGAGCGAGATTTGCAGTCCGCAAAACTGGGCACTGTTCGAAGAGCGCGGCGACCTCGACTTCGCCTACGAGATGGATGAGCGCTCGCGCTTTCGCTGCAATTTTCTCAAGCAGACCAACGGTTACGGCGCCGTTTTCCGCCTGATCCCGACCAAGATCGCGACCCTCGACCAGCTTGGGATTCCCGCGGTCGTAAAACGCTTCGGACACTTGCGCGGTGGCCTTGTCCTGGTGACAGGTCCGACCGGCTCAGGCAAGTCGACGACGCTCGCGGCGCTGATCGATTACATAAACGACAATTTTTCCCGGCACATCGTCACGATCGAGGAGCCGATCGAGTTCGTGCATGCCAACAAGCGCAGCATCATCACGCAACGCGAGGTGCCGGTGGATTGCATTTCGTTTCCGGACGGATTGAAGGCGGCGTTGCGTGAGGATGCCGACATCGTGCTGGTGGGCGAAATGCGCGATCTCGAGACGATATCCCTCGCCCTCACGGCCGCCGAGACCGGGCTCCTGGTTTTCGGAACGTTGCACACCAACAATGCACGCAAAACGATCGACCGCATGGTCGACGTGTTCCCTGCGAACAAACAGGCGCAAGCCCGAACCATGTTAGCGAACTCACTCCGCGGCGTCCTCGCGCAATTGCTCTTGAAAAAGGCAGACGGATCCGGCCGGTTGGCCGTAAACGAAATCCTCATCGCGAGTCCTGCGGTTTCCGCGATCATTCGCGAAGGCGCGACCCAGAAGCTCCAGGACGTGATCGTTTCCGGCAAAGGCCAGGGAATGCAATTCATGGACGATGCGATCAATGCCCTGCTCCAGGCCGGCGCCGTCTCGCCGCATGAAGCATTCATGAAGGCGATCGACAAGAACCGGTTCAAACAATTCCTGCCGTCCGACGAGGCCGCCCTCGGCAATTCCGCCGGTGCCGCCCCGGACGATGCGAAGCGCGCGCCCGGCGACTTTGTGAAGCCCAAGGAGCGCCGCGGCCCGTGATGCCACCAGGCCTCATTGACAGAAAAAATCCCGGGTGATACCGTCGCCGCAATTTACGCAAAACGTGCAGACGCTCCTTAATAGTCAGGTGCTGGTCCTTAATCGCCTATGGCAGGCGGTTAATATCTGCTCGGCTCGCCGCGCCTTTACCCTGCTTTACCAGGGTCATGCCCAGGTCGTTTCCTCAGATCCCGGGAATAATTTCCTGACCCACGACTTCGACAGCTGGCGCGACTTCTCCGCCACGGCACCGGAACACGAAATGGTGACGACCATCTCGTGGAAGATCCGGGTGCCGCGCGTCATCGTCCTTCTGCTCTTCGATCGGTTGCCGAAAAAGGAAGTGAAGTTTACCCGGCACAACGTTTTCGAGCGGGACAAGAACACATGCCAGTATTGCGGCGGCGTTTTTGAGCGGACGGATTTGAACCTCGACCATGTCCTGCCCCGCGACCGGGGCGGGCTGACGACTTGGGAAAACGTGGTCTGCTCGTGCATCCCCTGCAATACGCGAAAGGGAAACCGCCTCCCGCATGAAGCGCACATGACACTGGTCCGCCGACCGAAGCGGCCGAAATGGCGTCCATTCGTGCACGTGACTTTCAGCGCACAGCATCACGAGAGCTGGCGCCACTTCGTCGATCTCGCCTACTGGAACGTCGAGCTGAGCGATTAGCTCAGGGCGCGGAGCTCACGGCCACCGTGTTCGGCCGCAACGAGTTCACAACGGGCTGGGGATAAATTCCGAGAACGATGATGCCGGCCATCATTGCGAGCATCGCCAGGCGCGATGTGCCGCTTGCCGGGACCGCCACGTCGGCGGCCGGCGTTTCCCAGTACATGGCGCGGACGACTTTGAAATAGTAGTAGAATCCGCAGGCGACGGTGATGACACCGGCGACGATCAACGTGGTTTGCTGATGAGCGATCGCGGCGTTGAAGATATAAAATTTGCCGAGGAACCCGGCGGTGAACGGCACGCCGGCGAGCGAAGCCATCGCGATCAACATGGCGAACGCGAGGAACGGCGAGCGCTTTGCCAGGCCGTTGAAGTCCTCGATGTTGTCTCCGGTTTTCTGCGAAACCACCACGAGGACGGCAAAGCTGAGCAACGTCATTAGCAAATAGCCCACGAGATAAAAGGCCACGGCTTCACCTGCCAGGCAGACGACGCCGATCAGCAGATACCCAGCGTGAGCGATGCTCGAATAGGCGAGGAGCCGCTTTAGGTTTGTCTGCGGAAGGGCCGCGAGATTTCCGTAAATCAAAGTGGCCAGTGCGATCAGGACGAGGACTCGCTCCATCCGGGGCATGACCAGAAACGGTTGCAGAACGCGTAGAAGAACCACGAAGCCGGCGGCCTTCGATCCGACGGAAAGGTAGGCTGTCACTGGAGTGGGCGCGCCCTGGTAAACGTCGGGTACCCAGATTTGGAAGGGGACGGCGGCGATTTTGAAACCGAGCGCAACGAGCACGAGCAGCATCCCGAAAACCGCGGGCCCGCTTTCCACCGCGGGATTAGCCAGAGCGGCTGAGACGCGCGCCAGGTTCGTCTCGCCCGTTACTCCGAAAATCCACGTGATACCGTAAACCAGGAAGCCGGTCGAAAGCGCACTCAGGATCAGATACTTCACACCGGCCTCGAGGCTGGCCGAGTTGCGGCGCATGAACGCGACGAGGACGTAGAACGACATCGTCACCAGTTCGAGCGAAACGAAGATCATCACGAAATCGATCGCGGACGCCATCCACATCAGCCCGACGCAGGTGAAGATCGGCAGCGCGAAGAATTCGCCGAGACCCGCTTGCGGCGAAGCGGCGTGGATTGAGTCGCGCACGACCGGCGCGTAATCGACCATCATAGCCAGGACGAGGATCGTGGTGACGAGGGCGAAGCGTTTGAAGAAGATCGCGAGTGGATCAGCCGTGTAAAAACTCCAGAAGCCGGCATCGGCGGTCTCGATGGGCGCGGGAGTGAGGAAGAAACTGGCGACGAGGACCGCGGCCAGCCCAAGCATGGCGGTGAAAGCGAAAGTGCGCTTGTCAATCTGGTCCGCGAACATTTCAAAGAGGAGCACGAGCACTCCCAGGATGAGCACCGCGATTTCCAGACTGGGTGCGACGATGTTCATTGCTGGGCCGCGGCGAAGTAGCTCTTGAAGGTTGGGGTGACCATCCGAACAAACGTCTGCGGGAAGAACCCAAACCAGATGGTTATCGCGACCAGCAGCCCGATCGGCACCCGCAGGCTGCGGCCGAGATCGGTCACGCCGCCAAGCGAATCACCAATGGCTCCCATGAAAACAGCGCGATAGGCGCGCAGCATGTAAACCGCGGAGATCACTACGCCCCACAAACCAAGGACGGTCGCGATTTGATAAATGGTGAAGTGCTCCGGGTTCGCGCCGTTGCGGAAAGTGCCGAAGAGCACCATCACTTCGCCGGCAAAATTGGCGAATCCGGGCAAACCGATGGACGCAAATGCCGCCAGGCCAAAAACGAGCCCGGCTCGGGGCATCAATTTTCCGAGCCCGCCGAGGTCTTCGAGCACGAGGGTGCCCGTGCGCTGGCGAATTTCCCCAGTGATCGCAAAAAGCAGGGCAATGGAAATCCCGTGCGCGAAAATCAGAATGGCGGCGCCACTGGTGCCGAGCAACGTCCCGCTGGCGATGCCGAGGAAGATGTAGCCCATGTGCATCACGCTCGAATAACCGAGCATCCAATCCAGCCGCTTCTGCGCGATCGTGACCAGCCCGACATAGATGATGTTCCCGAGCAGCAGGTAGATGAGGAGCGTGTTGTATTGCTGGGCGCCGGCGGGCAGGAGCGGCAACGCGAGTCGGAGAAGACCGTACAATCCAAACTTCTTCAGGACGCCTGCGTGCAGCATCGCCGCCGGTGCGGGAGCGGAGGCATACGCTTCCGGCGCCCAGGTGTGGAAGGGAAAGAGCGACACTAAAATTCCGAAACCGAGAAGCAAGACCAGGAAAATGTTTCCCTGGGCGCTGGCCGGAATCAGGATCGCAGATTTTTGGAGCACACGAAAATCAAAGCTGCGCGCGGCCTCGGGCACGGCGCGGTAAAGCATGATCAAACCGAGCAGGAGAATGAAACTCCCGGTCGCGAGATAGATCGTAATTTTCCACGCGGCGAGCTGACGGTTCCCCGTTCCCCAAATACCGATGAGCAGGAACGCCGGGATCAGTGCCAGCTCGTGGAAGGCGTAGAAGAAAAACAAATCGAGCGATGCGAACGCTCCGAAGGCGCCGGCCGCGATGAAGAGGAGGCAGGCGTAAAAGGCGTTGCGATGCTGGGTGATTTCGCCGGTAAACCAGACCGCGGCGAAAGTCACTAGCGCGGTGAGCAGCAGCAGCATCAAACTCAGACCGTCGATGCCGAGCGCGAAGTTGATTTTCCAATCGGCGCTGACTGGAAACGACGTCACCATTTGGTAGCCATGCTGGCCGGTTTCAAAGCCGCCAAAGTAGGCGAGAAGCATCGCCCCGAGCGTGATCCCAGATGCCCAGAGAGCCGTCCGTCGCGCGGGCGCGCCGAGCAGGATCGCCAGCGCGGCCGCAATCGGAAACAGGACAATAAAAAGGAGGATCATCGGAAAATTGTGAAGTAGATGAGACCCACGACGCCCAACCCAAAAAGGAACGCATAGGCTTGCAGGTTCCCGACTTGAAACAAGCGGAGCAGCGAACCGACGCCCCACGTTGTCGTGCTCACGCCCCGAATTACGGCGCCGTCGAGAATCCAGCGGTCGATGAAGGCGCTCAGCTTTGCCGGCAATTCCTGCGTCGCGCGAATCAGGAACGAGTAGAGTTCGTCAAAGTATAACCGGTCACGAAGCGGCGCGAAATCGATCGGCTCGGCCTGGCGTTTTCGGTAGAGGATGATCGCGAGGAGCGCGCCAGCTACGGTCGCGCCGAGGGCCAGGCCAGGTACCAACCAGCCGGTTTCTTGTTCAGCCGGCAATTGCACGAACAGTCGCGCGACGAATCCGAATCCCGCGGCGAAGGCTGGGATGGCTAACAGGATCAACGGGCCGATCATGACCCAGGGCGCTTCGCGTCCCGAGCGGGCCCGGTCGCTGCGCGGCTTACCGAAGAAGACGACCACCACGAGCCGTAGCATGTAGAACGCGGTCAGGAACGCAGTGAAAAGCGCCAGCCAGAAAATCGCGCGGTTCTTCTCGTAGGCGAGCGCGAGGATCGCGTCCTTGCTGAAGAAACCGCTGAACGGCGGCAGCCCGATTAACGCGAACGTGCCGACCAGGAAGGTGAGGAATGTGATCCCAAGCCGCCCGGCGAGTCCCCCCATCTTCCAGATGTTCTGCTCGTGATGGAGCATTACGATGATGGACCCGGCGCCAAGGAAGAGAAGCGCTTTGAAAAAGGCGTGGGTGAAGAGGTGGAACATCGCCGCCTGTCCGGAGGCGAGTCCGACGGCCATCACCATGTAGCCGAGCTGCGAAAGAGTTGAGTAGGCGAGGATGCGTTTGATGTCGTTTTGCTGCGTGGCAATCAGCGCGGCCATCAGGCCGGTGATCGTGCCGATCCACGAGATCACCCAAAGCGCCATGGGCGATGCCTCGAAGAGAAAACCGACGCGCACGAGCATGTAAACGCCGGCAGCGACCATCGTCGCGGCATGGATCAGCGCCGAGATCGGGGTCGGGCCTTCCATCGCGTCAGGCAACCACACGTGGAGAGGGAACTGCGCCGATTTGCCGACCGCACCACAGAAAATCAGGAGCGCGGCGATGGTGAGGTAATCCGGATAGCTCGTGATCCTCGCGAGCTGTTGATGCATCTCCGCGAAAACAACCGAGCCCGTGGCCACCCACGCCATTATGATCCCGAGCATGAAACCGAAATCGCCGATGCGATTGGTCAGGAATGCTTTCTTCGCCGCTTCCGCCGCCGAATCGCGCTCGAACCAATGCCCGATCAACAAATAGGAACTGAAGCCCACCAGTTCCCAAAAGATGAACATCATCACGAAATTGTTCGAAACGACGATACCGAGCATCGAGAACATGAAGAACGAGAGCGACGCGAAGTAACGCGCCTTGCCCGAGTCATCCCGCATGTAGCCTAACGAGTAGATGTGAATCAGGGCGCCGACGCTGGTCACGAGCAGCAGCATCGTCTTCGTCAGGTCGTCGAGGACGAAACCGAGCGGCACGTAGAGGACAGGGCGGAGGTCGAGCCAGGTCAGCTCGAGCGCCTGGATGTCGGGTGTGGCGAAAACAATGCAGCTCCCCGCGAAACTGGCAAGAACGGCCAGGACGGAAAGGAAGCTGCTCAGGCCCGGCCACCGTTTGGTGAAGAGGACGATGACGACCGCTGCCAGGAATGGCAGCAGGAGGATAAACCAGGGCAGGAGCGCGCTATTCATGACAACTCAAAATCTCAGCGTGCTGATATCTTCAACGTGAGTCGTTTGCCGCGCGCGATAGAGCGCGACGATGATCGCCAGGCCGACCGCCACCTCCGCGGCTGCCACGGTGATGATGAAAAAGACAAACACCTGTGCATTGTAATTGGCCATTCCATCCGCCCCGACGCGAAAGCGCGAGAAGGCGACGAGGGAAAGGTTCGCGGCGTTTAACATCAGCTCGAGCGACATGAAAATGATGATGATGTTCCGGCGGAGGAGCACACCGGCGAACCCGATCGTGAAGAGCATCCCGCTGACGATGAGATAATGACCGAGCGTTAACATGCCTAACGAAGCTCCCGTTTGCTCAGGACGACGACCCCAATCGTTGCGACCAGCACCAGCACGCCGATGATCTGGAACGGCAGGTTGTAATTCGTGAACAGCATCAGGCCGATCTGGTGGACGTCGTCAGTCTTCGCCGAGGTCAGCGCGGGAAACGGCTGTTTGGCGGCGCCCAGTTGTCCCACGACAAAACAGATCTGGATGAAGAAGACGACCGCGACCGCCACGCCGCCCGCGACCGAGACGTAATTGATTTTGCGCAGGTTCTCCGCCCGCAGATCGAGCAGCATGATGATGAACAGAAACAGCACCATGACCGCGCCGGCATAGACCAGGACCTGGATGATTCCGATGAAGAATGCGTCGAGCGACATGAACAACGCGGAGAGGCCCATGAAACAAATAACGAGGCTCAGCGCACTCGCGATCGGGTTGCGATTGATGATCACGGCGGCGCCGAACACCAACATCAAAAAGGCAAAGAACCAGAAGAGAAACGGGTTCATTTCTTTTCGTTCCACTTCAGCACCACTCCGTGCATCACGCCGCCGATCTCCAGCAACTTCTCCTTGTTGTGAACCATGTCGGCCCGGGTGAGGCCGGTGATGGCGTAATCTTTGCGGAGATAGATCGCCTGTTCGGGACAGACCTCTTCGCAAAGGCCGCAGTAGATGCAGCGGATCATATCGATATCGAATTCGTGCGGGTATTTTTCCACTTTCGCGAACTTGTCCCCGGCCGGGAATTCGCCCGGGATGATCTTGATCGCTCGCGGCGGACAGATGAATTCGCAGAGCTGGCAGGCGACGCAGCGGACCCGCCCGGTGTCATCGCGGACCAGTGCGGGCGCCCCGCGATAATGCTCGGGCAAATGGCTGTCCCACTTTTCCTCCGGGTATTGCATCGTCACTTTCGTCCGGCCGAAGAGCATGTTCTTGAAATGCCGCATTGTGATCGCCATTCCGCTGAGGATTGCCGGCAGGTAAAGCCGCTCGCGGAAATTCAGCTTGGGTCGTGAAACGGTGATGGCCATGTCAGCCGGGGAAGTAAGCGAGGATGATCGCCATGACGAAAATGTTTACGAGGGCGATTTCGAAAAAGAAAACCCAGCCGAGGCGCATGAGCTGGTCGTAACGAAAACGCGGCAGCGTCCAGCGGACCCAGATAAAGACGAAGAGCAGGACGGCGATCTTGGAGAAGAAAATAAAGATGTTCAGCAGGCCCCAGCCCCAGCCGTGGGATCCATCGGGCACCCCGGGAAAATGCCAGCCGCCAAGAAAAAGTGTCACGATGATGGCGCTGCCGGTGATCATCGCGACGTATTCGCCCAGGAAAAAGAGACCGAACTTCATCGAGCCGTATTCGGTGTGATAACCGCCGACGAGTTCCGTCTCCGCTTCCGGTAAGTCGAACGGCAGGCGATTCGTTTCGGCGAAGATCGCGATCGTAAAGACGACGAACGAGATGAACATCGGGATGGCGAGCAGCCATTTGTGAAGGTTTCCCCAATCGCCAATGAACGGCGCGATCATCCAGCCGTTTTCGATTTGATAGCGCACGACCTCAGTCAACCGGAGTTGACCAACGAGGAGAAAAACGGGAATGACGGCCAGCCCGAGCGACAACTCATAGGAGATCATTTGCGAAGTCGAACGGACGCCGCCCAGGAATGGATACTTGGAGTTCGACGACCAGCCGGCCAGGACAATGCCGTAAACGCCTAACGATGCGATCGCGAAGACGAAGAGCACTCCGACGTTGATGTCGGCGATGACCATGGGCACGCCAAACAGGGTGCTGCCGAAGGGAACCACCGCGAGCGTGGTGATGGCCGGGATCATTGCGAGACAAGGTGCGAGCCAGTAGTAGAACTTGTTCACGTGCGCCGGCGTGAAGTCTTCTTTCAGGAAAAATTTCGCGGCGTCGGCGATTGGCTGGAATAATCCCGCGGGACCGACGCGATTCGGGCCGAGCCGGTCCTGGATCAGGGCGCTGATCCGCCGCTCGGCATAGACCGTGTAGTTCATTATCCCGAGAACAACCGCAAGCAGCGCGACGATCTTGATGAGCGATGCCGCGATGAAAGAGAAGTCCATCACGCGATTTCCAAAACCTGCACGCCGAGATCTCCGATCTTGCTCAGGCTCAATCCAGCCAGCGCGGGAACGGCGGAGCTAATCTGCTTAAAAACATCCTCAATCGTGTAGATCCCATTGCGATCCGAATAGGCCTGGATCAGATCGCGCAGAATTTCCCAGTCATCGCGCGCCTGCCCGGGACCGCGGACCGCACGGTTCAACCGTTGCAGCCGCCCTTTGCCGTTGATCATCGAGCCGCGTTTCTCCGCGAAACCAAACGAGGGCAGCAGCGCGGTGGCGGCAGCAGTGGAATCGTTCGCCAGCAGGTTCATCACAACGAACGCCGGTAAGGCCGATAGCTGAGCGGGCGTGAGCCCGATCTCCGAAGCGTCCTCGCCGAGCGCGATCAGTCCGCGAATTCTTCCGGAAACGACGCCATCGACAATCTCGCGGAGACGCGCTCCCGGATAAGATGTTACGCCGAGCAAGCGCGCGCCGTTCGCATTCGGATTGCGATCGGCGCTCAACAGGATGTCGTCCGAGGGTCCCGCTCGCGGAACGATATCGATCAGATCGACTCCCAGCATCGTTGCCAGTTGCCGCGTCAGCCAAAGCTCTTCGTTCGTCATTCGGCCCGACGCGATAATGGCAATTTCGTGGCCGGAAAAATGTTTCAGTTGGGCAGCCGCATGCGCGATCGCCACGTTCCAATCGGCTGGAATGAGTTTGTCGCCGGATAGGATTTCAGGCTGAAGGAGTCGTTTCTCCGATTGGAGAAAATCGAAGTTCAGTCGCCCGTAGTCGCACATCCAGGAGGAATTGACGGCGTCATTTTCGCGCGGGGTCTGGCGGTAGATCACGTCCTCGCGCGTGCCGATGACGGTGTTGCAACCCGTAGCGCAGCTGGTGCAGAAACTTTTCGTTTCCTTCAGGAACCAGACCCGCATCTGGAACCGGAAATCGGACGAGGTCAGCGCGCCAACGGGACAGATATCGACGGTGTTAAGCGAGTAATTGTTTTCCAGACGCTTGCCGGGATGCCCGGTGAGAATGCTGTGACTGCCGCGATCGATGAAGCCGAGGACGTCGTCCTGCGCCACTTCCTGGCAAAAGCGAATGCAACGCGAACAGAGAATGCAGCGCTCGTCATCGAGCGTGACGCGCGGGCCCAACTCAATGTTTTTTGGCTTCTTGACCTTGTTCTCGAGAAAGCGCGAATCGGCGCGGCCATATTCCACGCTGAATTCCTGCAACCGGCATTCGCCCGCCTGGTCGCAGATCGGGCAATCGAGCGGATGATTGATGAGGAGAAATTCCATCACGCCCTTGCGGCATTCCTGCGCGAGTGGCGAGTCCGTGCGAATACCCATCCCTTCACTCACATCCTGCGCGCAGGAAATCTGCGGACGCGGCATCCAGTTGATGATCGGCTTGCCATCAGCGCCGAGTTCCGGTTTCCGGTCCGGCCCCATTTTGGGCATCCCCATTTCAACGAGGCACATCCGGCAGTTCCCCGGCGAGCTCAGCTTCTTGTGATAGCAGTAGCGCGGCACGTAGCTGCCCGCTTTTTCGCATGCCTCGATCGCGCGCGTCCCCTTTGGAAATTCCAACCAGACGCCGTTGATCTGGACGTTGACCATCTGCGGTGGCACTAAGAGTTGATCGCTCATCTCAAATGGTTCCCGCTGTCGCGGTTTCTTCCCGCTCGGGGTTACGTTTCAACGGCGTTGTCGCAATTCGTTGGTGATCGATTAATTCTCCGGGCGTGTATTCCGGCGGCATGGCCGGTGGGACTGGCTTCTGGCTGCGCGCCGCGAATTCCTCTTTGAATTTCTCGACGAAACTTTGCGTCGGCCAGGCGCAGGCTTCACCGAACGCGCAGATGGTCCGACCGGCAATGTTGTCGGCGACGTTTTTCAACGTTTCGGGATCCTGGACGACGCCGCCGCCGAGAAGCATGCGGTCGGTGATTTTCTGCATCCAGAGGGAGCCTTCCCGGCAGGGGGTGCACTGGCCGCAACTCTCGTGCGCGTAAAATTCGTTGATGTTGTTCAGCGTCCAGACCATGTCGCGCGAATCATCGAGGACGATGACGCCGCCCGAACCGGCCATCGATCCGGCGGCGGCGAGCGAATCGAAATCCATCGGGATTTCGTAAATGGAAACGTCCTGGTCGGCCATCGAGCCGTCCGGTTGTTTCAGTTTCAGTTTAAAACGTTCGTCGGCCCGCAGAACTTTCGCGGAACTTCCGCCGGGAATGACCGCTTTGATTTGCCGGCCGTATTTCGGCCCGCCCGCCATGTCGTAAATGAGTTGGCCCATGGTGACGGCGCCCACTTCGATTTCGAAATAGCCGGGCCGCTGCACATCGCCGCTTACGCAAACAATGCGGGTGCCGGTGTTGTTCGCCCGGCCGAGGCTGGCGTATTTGCCGCCGCCCATTTCGATGATGTGCTTCACGTGGCAAAGCGTCTCGACGTTGTTCACGATCGTCGGGCACATGTAGAGGCCGAGCACCGCGGGAAAATAAGGCGGTTTGATCCGCGGATAGGCGCGCTTGCCCTCGAGCGATTCGATCAGGCCGGTTTCTTCGCCACAGATGTAGGCGCCGGCGCCGCGATGGATGTAAATTTCGACGTCGAACCCGGTTCCAAGCATGTCGCGCCCGACGAAATTTTTCTCACGCGCTTCCTCGATGGCGTTCGCCAGGATTTTCGCGCCTTCCGGGAACTCACCGCGAATGTAGATGTAGGCCGTCTTCGCGTTGAGCGCGAAACACGAGATCAGGATGCCCTCGAGCAACTGGTGCGGGTCCTCGTGAATGATGTAGCGATCCTTGAAAGTGCCCGGCTCCGATTCGTCGGCGTTGCAGATCAGGTAGACCGGTTTCTTTTCGTCGGCCTTGATGAAGCTCCACTTCACGCCGCAGGGAAAACCGGCGCCGCCGCGCCCGCGCAGGCCCGAGGTCTTGACCTCGTTCACGATTTCCGTGCGCGACATCCTGATCGCCTTTTTCAACTGCTCGTAGCCGCCGTGGCGCAGGTAGCAATCAATGTCGGGCGTGTAGTCCGGCTGGCCGATGTTCTTGAAGATCAAACGGTGCTCCAGCGGGTGGGGGGAGGTTTGAGGTTTTATCTTTGAGGTTCGGTTTCGGAGCAGGTCCGCGGCTGACTCAGGGCGGGCGTTCTCGACCAGTTCATCCTCGACCATGCAGACCGGGGCGGTCCCGCAGCTCGCGAGGCACTCGACGAACTCAATGCTGTATTTGCCATTATTACTCACCGAGATCGGGTGGTGCATGCCATTGTCGTCGCGCTGGCGGACGATGCCGGCCGCGGCGCACGCCTGCTCCATGAGTCGATAGCTGCCGGCCATCGCGCAGCTCAACGTGCGGCAAACGCGGATATGGGTTTTCCCGGCAGGCGCCTGCCGATACATCGGGTAGAACGTGACCAGCTCGAGAATGTTGATCGGTTGCAGCTCGAGTTTCGCCGCGATCCAGCTCACGCCGTCGTCACTGATGAAACCGAACTCCTCCTGCCACAGATGCAGCAGAGGCATCGCTGCGCTGCGTTTGCGCTCGGCTGGGTAACGCGCGATCGCTTCATCCATTTTCCGCTCCAGCTCGGCGGAGATGCGCTTGTTCGTCGGTTCCACGGAGACGCCGCGCTCGCTTATTCCGACAATGTGCTCGCCTTCGACTGCACCTTGTCGTCTTTGAAAACCACGGTGACGGACTCTTTTCCCTGGGAGTAGATGTAAGTCGTCTTTTTCAGGAGAACGAAGTCCTTCGTGTCGATCGTCGTCGGAGGCCCGAGGATCGACTCGACCTGCTTCTTCGACATTCCTTCGACGACTTCATTTACGTTCGCCTTCGTCAGCGTCTTCGAGGAATTGCAGGCGGAAAACGCGAAGGCAAGAGCAGCGACCACGCAGATGGCGCGCAGAATTCGAACGGAGTTTTTCAGCACCTGGATCATCGCCACTTGCTATCTTCCGAGGTTCGAATCCTTCCCATCCACTTCATCGTTCTTGAAAGTAATCATCGCGAACTTCTTCCCGTCCTCGTAGCGGTAGGTCGTCTTTTTGAAAATGAGCATATCCTTGGTTTCCACGGTGGCCGGCGGGCCCAGGATTTTTTCGACCTGGGGTTTGCTCATACCCACGGTGACCAGGTCGTAGTTGGCGGGTGTCAGTTTTGAGCCGGTGACCGGACTGCGGTCGCAACTCGTCAGCGAAAAAAGAAAGGTTAGGGAGAAGAGCGCGAACAGGAAACCTGCAGTTTTTTGTGTCATAAAATTCATTCTCATCTGTCGCATTCGCCCATCACGAAGTCCAGACTACCGAGGATTGCAACCACGTCGCTGAGCGAGGCGCCCGGCAAAAGCTCCGGCAAAATGCTCAGGTTCACAAACGAGGGGGCGCGGATTTTCAGGCGATGCGGGACGCCGCCGCCTTTGCTATTGATGTAGAACCCGAGCTCGCCCTTCGGATTTTCCGCCGCGAAATAAACTTCCCCCGGCGGCGCGTCGAGTCCCTCGGTCACGACGATGAAATGGTGAATGAGTTCTTCCATCTTCGTCATCACGCGCGACTTCGGTGGCGGCATGTTTTTCCAGTCAACGACGTTAATCGGCCCGGCCGGCAATTTTGCGATGACTTGGCGAAGGATGCGCGCACTTTGCCGCATCTCTTCCACGCGGACGAGGTAACGGTCGTAGCAATCGCCGGCGGTGCCGACGACAACTTCGAAGTCGTATTTCTCATAATCGAGGTAGGGATGTTTGCGCCGGAGATCGTGCTCGATGCCGCTGCCGCGGAGGTTCGGCCCCGAGAGCGCGTAGGCGATCGCGCGCTCGCGCGGGATCACGCCGACATCGCGGGTGCGATCGACGAAGATGCGATTGCGCGTCAGGAGCTTGTCGACTTCGCCGAGCTGCGGGATGAAGTCGTCGAGAAATTTTTCCAGTTGCGGGATGAATGTCTCCGGCAGGTCTCGGATCTGTCCGCCGACGCGGGTGTAGGAAGTAGTGAAACGCGCGCCGGTTAGCAGCTCGAAAAGATTGTAGAGCTTTTCGCGCTCAGTGAACGTGTAGAGGAATGCGGTCATCGCCCCGAGATCGAGGGCCATCGCACCGAGACCGAGCAGGTGTGCGGAGATGCGCGCCGTCTCGCAGCAAATGACGCGGATCGCTTTGCCGCGCGGCGGCAGTTCCCAGCCCATCAATTTCTCCACGGCGAGCGCGTAGGCGACGTTGTTGGCGAGCGGGGCTAAATAATCGAGCCGGTCCGTGTAAGGCACGAACTGGTTATACTGCATGTTCTCGGCGATTTTTTCGTCGCCGCGATGCAGGAATCCAACGTCCGGGGTCGCCTTGGTGATCGTCTCTCCATCCAACTCGAGGACGAGCCGGAGAACTCCGTGCGTAGCGGGGTGCGAAGGCCCCATGTTGAGGACCATCTTTTCACCGATGTCGCCGAGGTTTTCGCGGGCAAGTGCATCGGCCGCGGCCACGCGGGTCACAGGATCTGGAGATTCGATTTCGCGCCTGACAAATGCCATAGGAAACCTCGCGTTTATGCTGGCGAGAGGCGTGCGAGGCGCAAGCGCAATTTGGCGGCCCAAGAGGCTGCGAAGCTCCAAACTTCAACCTTCCAAACTACCAGAAGGCGGCTGCGTTTGGGATTTGGAGCGTTGCGCGAAGCGCCGCGCCCGCCCCCGGGCGGCGGATGGGGCTTCCGCCGCCAGAACTCCGCGACAACGCCGCGTGGAGCGACGATCGCGGTAACTAACCTATCTTAACTGCACCCAATAGGGCTGCGCGCCCGGAAGGAGCTGCTTCACCCGATCGGGGTTTTTGAACGTAACCAACTCGACCCGTCCCTTGCTGATGTCAGTCGGCAAGACCGAGTCGGGACTCAAGCGCCAGTTCGCGGCCGCGTTGCGCGCGAGCTCATCCAATGCGGGATGGCCGCTGCTCCGCAGCACATTGGTGCCGGTGACGCGACCACTTTTATCCAGCGTCATAGACAACACGACTGACCCATGTAGACCTTGAATGTAGACACCGAAGGGTAACTTCGGCTCTGCCTTTTCAAGCCATCTGGCATTGGCCGTTGCCAACGGCAATGCGACTAGCAGTGCGATGATCGCAAGCACTGCTTTGCGTGCGTTTATCTGCATACAGAAAGTATTTTTCTTCCATGACAAAAATGCAAGATCAATCGCGCGAGTTGCGCTGGGCTGGGCCCGAAACTACTAAAATAACATGGCAAAGAAGATCGCGCTACTGTTTGCCGGCCAGGGAGCGCAAAGCGTGGGGATGGGGCGCGCCCTAGCGGCGCATCACCCGGCTGCGGGCGAATTATTCCAGCAGGCCGACGAGATTCTCGGGCGCTCGTTGAGCGGTATCGCCTGGAACGGACCGCTCGAAGAATTGACGAAGACGTCGAACTGTCAGCCGGCGCTCTACGTCCACGGGCTCGTCTGTCTGGCGGCGTTGCGCGGCGCGGCCGGTGATTTCCCGGTCGACGCCGCGGCTGGTTTATCGTTAGGCGAATGGACGGCGCACGCGGCGGCCGGGACTTTCGATTTCGCCGCGGGACTGAAGCTGGTGGAAACCCGCGGGCGTTTGATGGACGCAGCCTGCGCCGCGACGGCGGGCGCGATGGCGGCGATGATCGGTGCGGACGAAAACGCAGTGCGCGCTCTCGCCGCCGATACCGACGTGGACGTGGCAAACCTCAACGCGCCGGGACAGATCGTGATCTCGGGAGAAAGCGCGAAAGTGGAAATGGCGGTGAGCCTGGCAAAGGAGCACGGCATCCGGCGCGCCACGCTTCTCAATGTCGCCGGCGCCTATCATTCCCGACTGATGAACAGCGCCTACGAACAACTCGGCCAGCCGCTGCTCGACGCGACGCTGCAGATGCCGCGTTTTCCCGTGATGAGCAATGTGACCGGCGGGCCGGTCGACACCTTGCCGGAGATTCGCGCAGCGTTACAGGATCAGGTCACCAGCACCGTGCGCTGGACCGAGTGCATGGAGAACTTGCTCGAGCGTGGCTGCGATTTGTTTATCGAGCTAGGGCCGGGCGAGGTCCTGGCCGGTTTGCTGCGGCGGACCCGCAAGGACGCTAACGTGGTAAGCGTAAGCGATCCGGCGTCCGTCCACGCCTGCGTGGAAAAGCTGCGGGCGGGCACCTGAATCCGATGCTCGCTATTGAGAATCTGACGAAGCACTACGGCTCGATTGCCGCGCTCCAAGGTGTCTCGCTCTCGTTGGAACGCGGTGAATTCTTCGGTCTCCTCGTCCCAAACGGCGCGGGCAAGACGACACTCATCTCGCTAGTAGCTGGAATTCGTCCGGCCGATAGCGGCGAGATCCGCCTCAATGGCGCGCCATTCGATCATCGCCGGGTCGAGCAGCGGAGACAGCTCGGGTTCGTGCCGCAGGCGCTCGCGCTTTACGATGAACTGAGCGGGGAAGAGAACCTGCGGTTGTTCGGTCGATTATATGGTTTGCGCGGGGCCCTTCTGCGCGACCGCGTCGAGGAAGGTTTGCTCGCGGCGCAGCTCGAGGAGCGGCGTCGGGACAAGGTGAGCACCTACTCGGGGGGGATGAAACGGCGGCTGAACATCGTGGCGGCCATCCTTCACCGCCCGCCGCTTCTCCTCTGCGACGAACCGACCGCAGGAGTAGATCCCCAATCGCGCAACGCGATCTTCGAGTTTGTGCAACGCCTCAACGCCGATGGCATGACAATCGTCTACTCAACCCATTACATGGAGGAAGCCACGCGGCTTTGCTCGCGCATCGGCATCATCGACCACGGCAAGCTGCTCGCGCTCGGCACGCTCGACGAATTGCTCCTGCAGTTGCCGTTTGCAGAGCAGATCCGCATCGCACGAAACGAAGAGACCGCTCCGCATCTGCCCGCCTTTGCGCGTCTGGGCGAGCTGGTGGCGATGGAAGATGCCTTCGTGCTCACGCCCCGGGCTGACACTCGCCTTTCCGATCTTTTCGGCCTGGCCGAAAAGATCGGCCTGGCCAACAGACATTTCCAAATCACGCGGCCGAGTTTGGAAAGTGTGTTCCTCCACCTTACCGGAAAAACCCTTCGCGATGCGTAGCTAATCCCATGCGCACAATTCTCATTCTTAGCGGCAACGAGCTGCGTCGTTTCGCGAACAACAAGACCGGTTTCGCGCTGACCTTTCTCGTGCCCATCGCGCTGATCTATATCTTTGGCAGCGTCTTTGGCGTCGGCCGTCCGGGCGGAGGAGGTCCGAGCGGAATTTTGCTGGCCATTGTTAGTCAAACCGACGCGCCCGTGAGCGCGGCGATCACGGACGCGCTCCGAAAGGAAAAGGCATTTAAAGTCATCACTACGCAGAAGGATGCAGCCGGAATCGAGCAGCCACTGACCGAAGCGGAGGTGAGGGAGATGATGCGAACGGGGAAGCTGCGGTTCGCATTGATCTTTCCCGCCGATACGCAAAGCGACCAACTCTTCGGATTGAATGTGAAGTTTCTGAACAACCCCCGCAACGAGATTGAAACTCAGACCGTCACAGGGCTGTTGCAGAAAACCATCTATAGCTCCGCGCCACAGGCCTTGTTGACGGGTCTGCAAAAACTGGGAGCGGGTTATATCGGGAAGGAAAACTTCGAGCAGTTTAATCAGTCTATCTCGAAAGCGATCGCCCAGGCTTTCGGCGGCAATGCGGAAGACATTTCCAAGGACATGAAAAACGGGGTGGTGAACTTTGGCCAGCCGGCCAACGGTTCTCTTTTTGACCGCCTCATCAACATCGAGTCGGAACAGATCGGAGGGGGACAGGTGAAGAATCCGATGGCCACGCGCAGCGTTGGTGGCTGGGCGATGATGTTCCTGCTCTTCTCGCTCACCGCCGCTTCCACGTCCCTTTTCGAGGAGAAGAAAGCTGGAATTTACCAGCGTCTGCTTTCGGCGCCGGTGGACCGCACTCACATTCTCTGGAGCAAATATCTCTCCTTCATCCTGATCGGGCTGGTCCAACTGATCACGCTTTTTGTCGCCGGCCGGTTCCTTTTCGGGATCGACATAACGACCAACTTCGGCAACCTCCTCCTCATCTGTCTGGCGGCCGCGACGGCTTGTGTCGCCTTCGGCATGCTCCTGGCCGCTATCTCGCCCACCTCCGCAGTAGCCACGGGTCTGGGCACGTTTCTCATCCTGACGATGAGCGCGGTCGGCGGCGCATGGTTTCCCAGGAGTTTCATGCCGGAGTTCATGCAGCATCTCAGCCCTTTCACCATCGTTTTTTGGGCGATGGAAGGATTCGTGCAGGTGCTCTGGGCGAACTGCACGACGCGCGAATTACTGCCGACCCTCGCCGTCTTGTTCGGCATAGCGGCGGTGGTGAATACGATTAGCGTCTGGCGTTTCAAGCGCGGCAATATTTTCGAGTAACGTTGCGGACGCTGTGTGCTGCAGCCCGCCCCGTTCCGTCAGGCGCTCTCCCGCGAGGTCGGAATGGCGAGTGCCTCCAGGAATTCTTTGTCATGTCACCGCGGAGAAGCCAGTTGCCGATTGTGTCGCCGCTGCCGTAGCTTGGCTGCATGACTCTTCAAGAGCGGATCGATTCCGATCTGAAAGATGCGATGCGCGCGAAAGATGCCGGCCGGCTTGGGGTCTTGCGGATGTTGAAGTCGGCGCTGAAATACGCGGCGATTGAAAAGTCGGATACGGCTCTGGACGACGCGGCGGCTTCCCAGGTCATTCGCAAACAGGTCAAGCAGCGGCAGGATTCAATCGAGAGTTTTGAAAAAGGCGGTCGGCCCGAGCTCGCGGCCAAAGAGAAAGAAGAGCTCGAGATGCTCAACGCTTATTTGCCGAAGGGAATGAAGGCCGAAGAGCTCGCGGCAATGGTGCGCGAAACAATCGCCGAAGTCGGCGCGACCTCGAAGGCGCAGATGGGCGCGGTGATGAAGGCGATGCAAACCAAAGTCGCGGGTCGTGCGGATGGGAAGACGCTGAGCGCGGAAGTGCAGCGGCAGCTGTCGTGATTCGGTAAGCTGCGACAATGCTAAGCGCCATCATCGTCGCGGGCGGCAGCAGCGAGCGGATGGGATTCGATAAGCTATTGGCTTTGCTCGGCGACAAACCGGTTCTCGCTCACACGATTGATGCATTCGAGCGCACTGATTCCGTGAAGGAAATCATTGTGGTGGCACGCCCGGAGCGCGTCGCGGAAGTCCAGGAACTCGTTAGGCAAAGTGATTTCAAAAAGGTTCGCCGCGTTGTGGCTGGGGGAAAAAATCGGCAGGACTCGGTTCGCCATGGCTTGGAAAGCCTCGACTCGCGCGCGGACTACGTCGCCGTTCACGACGCGGCGCGGCCCCTGGTTATGCCCGAGCAAATCAAGCGTGTCCTGGCCGCGGCGCGGGAACATGAGGCCGCGGCGCTGGCCGAGCCGGTCACCGACACGTTGAAGCGCGCTGGCGAAAATCGTCTCGTTACCGGCGGCGTGTCGCGGGATGGTCTCTATGCGATGCAAACCCCGCAGATTTTCGCGCGTGAGCTTTTGGAACGGGCCTACGCCAACGTGGCCGAAAAAAATCTTTCGGTTACCGACGAAGCCTCGGCGGTCGAACATCTCGGCGCGAAAGTGGTCCTCGTGCCGAACGATGAATGGAACGTCAAGATCACGTATCCCCGCGATCTGTTCCTCGCCCAGGCCGCGCTGGCCCGGCGCTCGTCCTAATCTGTTCGCGGTACTTCCGGAATATCGCCGACGAGTTGGACGAGGCTGCCCACGTCTGCTGCGCGAAAGGCGCGGCCCTTCTTCAGTTTCACGGTGGGAGCGATTTCGCCGGCGCGAAGCAATTCGCCATTCTTCCAGATCCACGCCTCGGAGTTATAGGGACCAACCCGGCGCGGATCGGACCAGGTGTGAATGGAAACTAATTGGGAGGTGATTGCGGCCGCGATATGCATCGGGCCACTATCGACGCTGATGACGAAACGGGCCGCGCGAATGAGCCAGATCAATTGCAACAGCGTCGTTTGGTTAAGGAGATTCACGCAGTTCTCCGGCACCGAAAGGTTGCGTGCTGACTTTCCCACGATCACCACCCGCACCGGATCGAAGGCGCGACAGAATTCTTCCACGACGGAATTGCGCAGGGACTTCCCGGTCCCCCGCGAAAATGGATGGAGCAAGACGAACGGCGGAAAAGGATCGAAGCGCGGCAACGGGTCGCCCGTCGGCAACGGGAAGCGAAGCGATTCCGGAATGGGGGCGCCCAGCGTTTCCGCCAGTTTCAGATAGCGGTCAACAGCATGGGCCCGGCGATCGACTTTGGCGGTCCGTTCGTAGAACAGACGCGAGCCTTCCCGGCCATCGCTCATTCCCAGGAATTCCCGCGCGCCGCTGACCTTACCGATCAACGCGCTTCGCAGCAGACCCTGAAAATCGAGCGCGACGTCCGGGCGCAACGATCGCGTCTTCTTCAGCCATGGCCACAAAGTCCGCGGCGCGTTTAACGCGGCGAATTCGCCCCGGGGAAAAATGTGGATGTGGTTCACGTCCGGGTTGCCGCGCAGGAGCGTCGACCATTCCGGATTGATCACCCAGGTGATTTCCGCGCGCGGATGGGCATCGCGAACCGCCGCCACCGCCGGCAAGGTGTGGACGATATCGCCCAGAGAACTCGGCTTGATGACCAGAATGGATCGAACTTCAGATTTCATTTACCGCGGAGAACGCGGAGGTCGAGGAGACTGCATAATTCAAATAATCTCTGCGATCTCTACGCGCTCCGCGGTTACACTATCTTCCGAGTTTTAAACGTTCCGCCAGAAGGCGCGGCAGCCCAGCCTTGATGATTTTTTCCTGCGTGGTTGCGAGGTCGTACTTTACCCGGCGTTGTTCGACTACGTTTTCGTCGACGTGATAAATGCAATACGCCGCACGCCAGTCGCCGTCGCGGGGCTGGCCGACGCTGCCGGTGTTAATAAAATATTTTTTCGACTCTTCGATCATGAGCTTGTCGGACTTCACGCGCTTCACTCCGTCATCGCGCACGAAAGCGCCGGCGACGTGGGTGTGGCCGAAGAAGCAGATGGTGGTGTTCTGATAGGTAAAACTCGCGGCGGCGTCGAGAGTGTTGAAGACGTAACCCCATTGCTCCGGCGTATCCAGCGTGGCGTGGACAATCGTGAAATCGCGCACCTGCCGCAACAAGTGCAGATCGCGCAGCCACTGCTTGTCTTGTTCGTTCAGATGTTCGCGTGTCCAGTTAATCGCCATTTCGGCGAGCGGATTGAAGTCGCGGGATGATTCTTCCAGCGATGCCTGCTCGTCGTGGTTTCCCTTCACTACCGGACACTCCAGCCTCTGAACGATCTCGACGCACTCGTGCGGATTGGCATTGTAGCCGACGACGTCGCCGAGACAGACGTAATGGGTGCAATCCCGTTCGCGCGCATCGGCCA
>JALYIN010000229.1 GCA_030775765.1 Verrucomicrobiota bacterium | reverse complement strand
CGTCGGCTTCGCCACCTGTCATACGCGGAACGCGCGAAGCGAGCATTTGGGGCAACTAGATTTGTTCCCCGGGCCTCTGCACAGTTCCACCGGCTATCCACTCACGATTACTTCAATCCTATTAGCTCCGCGGCTGCGTTTCTCTTATGATGCGAAAAGTTGTCATGCGACCCCAGGACACGCGTTTCCGGCTCGTCATCCCGGTGGAGGAAGCCTTTTCGTTCGCCATGGGTGAATCGAATCTCAATTACGCCGAACCGACGGACGAGATGCGGCAGGTCATGGGCCTGATGGTGATCGACAATCTTGAATATTCCGAGCATTGGCGTGTCGCGGCGGAAGTTCGGGCCTGCCTCGCCGACCGTTGGCCCGAAGTTTTTCGGGTTTCCAACGGCTAAGACCCGGCGATCTGTTCGGATCAGGGCGCCAGGGGATCGCGCACGTGAGGAACCGTTTGCGGCGAGGGCTGCGCGCGCTTGGATCGTTGAATGAGAAGGCGCTTCTTGCGCAACCGGCTAACCCGCGTCCTGGCTGCTTCCGGTGTCGGTTGCAATGACTGCGGCGCTCGGACCCGAGTGGGGTTGTTCTCTAGGCGGGCAAGCCTGGCGACGAGGGCTTCATGCGCTAGCTCAGCGGTGGATTGTTCGGCAGCCCGACGATTGGCGCGTTCTGTAGTTGAATCGCTCACGTTCTCGGTGTTCCCAAAGTAGATACGGCGGTGCGAACCTCGTCGCGCGCACGCAGAGAAGACTTTATCGGCGACTAGGAAAATCCCTATCGTTGCATCAGGAGAGACCCGAGGCGACGCACACGAATCTGACCGCGATCGCCGTGAGCGCCTACTTTACCGCCGCCGATCAACAGCGCGGACACGATGCGGGATTCGACCTGTACTTCGCGAAGCCAGTGGACCTTGCCACTCTGGAGCGCGTCTTGGAACGAATGAATTCCGCCACAGCTTTTAATGCTAACGGGGCCGGCGTGTAGGGGCGGCTGTCTCCAGCCGCAACCTTGAGAGATTGTGCAGGTGGAGACCCACCGCTCCATTTCGACCTTTTCGGAATTGAACATTGTTTCGAATTTCGGGTTTTGGATTCCGTTCTAGGATGATTCGCGTTCGATGAATTCCAGCCCGCCGTTTGTTTCCATTATCGTCCCGGTCCTGAATGAAGCGGACTTGATCGAAGCCTCTCTGCGCCACCTGCGAAGCCTGGGGCCTGATCTGGAGATCATCGTCGTCGATGGCGGAAGCTCCGATGGAACCTGGTCGGTCGCGGAACCACTCGCGGACCGCGTGATCACGGCACAGCGCGGCCGGGCGTCGCAGATGAATGCCGGCGCGGCGGTCGCGCGCGGGGGAGTGCTCTGGTTTATGCACGTCGATCTGAAAGCGCCCTCTCACTCAATCGCGAAAATCCAAAAGGCGCTGACCGATCCGCAAATGGTTGGCGGTTGTTTTGGTCTCCGCTTTCCGCGCCCGGAATTGATCTATCGCGTGAGCGATTCGCTGGGGAACCTCGGGGTGAATGTTTTCGGCTTTTCGCTGGGCGATCACGGAATTTTTTGCCGGCGATCCGTGTTTCGCCAGGTGGGCGGTTATCGTGAGTTCCCGATTCTCGAAGACGCGGAGATCTATCGCAGCCTCCGAGCAGAGGGGCGGATGGTGCAGCTACGCCAGGAGGTGGTGAGTGATCCGCGCACGTTTGAGGCGCAGGGGCGTTACCGGACCACAGCGGTGTATTTTTTGATTCTCGCCCTGTATGTGCTTGGTCTTCCCATTCGCATCTTGAATCGGATTTATCGGCGTTTTCGCGGGCAAGGTTCGCCGATATCGGAAAGGCCTGGGTAGCGATCCGCCCTGGTGCAGAGGCGGCTGTCCACAGCCGCGGGCTCGAAAGTTCGCGGGTGAGACCAGCGTTGAAGCGAGGTTATCGTTCCGGATTGGTTCGAGCTCAAGGCCTGCCGGAAGGACGCTCTCGCGGAAAACGGGCTGGCAGGGCGAAATATAGGATCGGCAGGATTGAGATCACGACCGCGGGCGCTATCGGCAGGAGCCGAAAAAAATGGGCAAACGTTTCCGAGCTGAAATGCGCAGCCACGCCGGCCCAGACAGAGAGGAGAAAAATCGCAAGGGCAATTGATTCGAAGATGAGGAAATACCGGAGTTTCATAATCGGCCGCTAGTTCCTACCCGCACGCCATTCGATCTCCGCCCGGTTGGCGACCCGCACCGCGGTGGCCATCATGTGGCTTCGCCGGCCGTTCTCAAACAATCCCGTTACGATGAGACCGGTCGGGTGAGTGCCTACTCCGTCAAGCTCGAAGAAATCGCCCGTTGCCAATGGAGCGTTATCGTTCCGCTGGATAATCATGACCTTTCCCGCGTACGCGCGCTGGTAGTCTCGCGCGGTGGTCGTCTCCCGCGAGGTAATTTCCGCGGTGAAGTGGGAGGGGCGGTCGAGAGAGATTGAATTCATAAGCGCCCGTCTGGAAGCGTAATGCCCGCAATCTAACCCAGGCCTCTGATATCCCTAACAATACTTGTGAGTGACCGGTTACTGGTACTCTGAATCGCTGGCTACACGTTCCGGCGCCGCCATGCCTTTTGCGCGAACTTCGCAACACCGAGGAGGACGGCGGCGAACACGCAATTAACGACAAAGATCGGAAGAGGTTTGCCGTAAATCCCAGGCACATGCGCCGCATGACATAGTCCGTCGACGATGGCAACCGGCGCGAGTATCAATGCGCTCGGAGCGCGGACAAAGCGGGGCAACTGTTCATGGACGTAGTAAAATGCCGTGAGCGCGATAGCCAGCGCGAACGTCCAGAAAACGAATGAGATAAGATTTCCTCTGCTCCGATCGACGCTCCTGGCTCGTTGCATCGCTCCTTTGCTACTGCGCCATCATGGTTTCAGCACCACTTTAACGCCGGGAACGGCGGCAGGGTCTGGCGCAAAAGACTGCAGTCCTGAACGAGAGTGGAAAAAATCCGGGCGAAGCCAGCAGTGAAGCGAACCCCTCCAGGCGCCGCGATTGATCCAACCATTTTTTAGCACTCACACGATTTGTCGAATATGCCTACCAAGGAAAAAAGCAAAACCAGCAAACGCACAGTTATTGAACCGAACAAGGGCGATCGGCGTTATGCGCGGCGGAACAAGAAGGGAGAATTTCAGAAACAGGTCAGCGTAGGCCGATCTCTCGCCGCCGACCGCAAACGCACGGCGAAGACGAAGGTTAAGAAAGGCCAGGGCGACCGAGGCGATGTAGCGAAGTAGCAGATTAAGGCATGGACTGGGGAGGTGGGCGGGAAGCCACTATTACGCAGCTGCAGCGGCAGGTCCGAGAGACTGGAAGCTTTGTGGATCGGGCGATCGTTCGGGAGATGAAGATTGCCAGCGACCTCTTCGCGGAAAGGCACGCGGCTTGGACGGAAGTTCGGGAGCTGGTCGAGCGTTGGGAGAAAAAAAGCGCGTCTGACATAAAGATCCTGGAGGCGATCCGGTGGATTAATCGGAGCGCGAGCTGCTGGAAAACGGGGCCGCGTGTTAATCCGATTGACGCTGAGCCGCCAAACTTAGCGGGGACCAGCTAAATGGATAACGCTTCCATCGCGGAGTTACTCGTGCGGGAGGCGGAGACCGCGGAAGGTCATCGGGAAAGGGCTTTCCGGCGGGCCGCGCACGCGGCTTTCATGTGGCCGGTGGAGGCGAACGAATTATTGGCCAGCGGTCGGC
This sequence comes from Verrucomicrobiota bacterium, assembly GCA_030775765.1. Classification (GTDB taxonomy): domain Bacteria; phylum Verrucomicrobiota; class Verrucomicrobiia; order Chthoniobacterales; family UBA10450; genus AV80. The sequence continues at coordinate 228 of JALYIN010000229.1, read as the reverse complement.
CTTTGGAGGAGCTGCCTGGGATTGGCCCTTCGCTCGCGCGACGTCTGACGGAATGGTTGCAGCGGCCGCAGAAGAAGACGAGACCACCGCCATTCCGACGGGAGTTCCTCACGCTCGCTCAAGCCAGGAAGGCGCTCGCGAAGAATCCTGGCTGGAGCTTGCAACTAAATGGCGACCTGCAAATGCACACGGAATGGAGCGACGGGGCGTCCTCGCTAACGGCAATGG
>JALYIN010000228.1 GCA_030775765.1 Verrucomicrobiota bacterium | reverse complement strand
AATTTCTCGAAGGGGTCTTGAGTTCTCGGCCAACTGGCGAACGAAGTCTTCCGGGCTCGTTGCCGCAAACTCGCGGTCGAAATGAAGCACGAGCAGATGCGCGACCCCGAGATCGCGAATGAGCGCGATCTTGTGCTGCGTCGCCGTCAACAGATGCGGCGCATGATCTGGCCGAAGAACTTTGACCGGATGCGGGTCGAAAGTGACAACGACGGCAGTGCCACCGAGTTCTTTCGCATGGCCGGCCGAAGTGGAAATCACGGCCTGATGGCCCAGATGCACGCCGTCGAACACGCCGATCGCCAGGAAGAGCGGCCCGGGAAGTTCGGCCAGCTCGGAGATCGATCGCAGGATGCGCATCGCAACTCTCGTCAGGCGCCGCGCATGCGCGACACTTCCGGCAAAGTCAGGATCCGCGAAAGGATGTCCACCGGGTCTCCCTGCTGCAATTCTTCCACCGTGATCGCGCCCTCCACGCTGAACCGACCAGACTTCACTCGCCGCAGGCCTTTGAGGTGTGCGCCGCAGCCGAGCGTCTCGCCGATATCATGCGCGTAGGTGCGAACGTAAAAGCCTTTGCTGCAAACCACGCTGAAATCGATTTCGGGCGAAGCGATTCGATCGATCGTATGGCGATAGACGTGCACGAGCCGCGGCTCGCGCTCGACCGTCTTGCCTTGGCGCGCCAGCTTGTAAAGTGGCACTCCGCCTTGTTTGATCGCCGAAACCATCGGCGGCATCTGGTAAAAATCGCCGGCGTATTTTTCAAACGCCGCCCGCACCATCGCCTCATCCAAGGGAGGAACCGGACGCTCTCTCAGAGTTTTTCCCGCGCGATCCTGCGTGTCGGTCTCGACTCCCAGAATCATCGTGCCGGAGTACTCCTTGTCTTCGCTCATCAAGAGGTCCTGGATTTTTGTGCCGCGACCAAGCGTGAGGAGAAGCAAACCAGTCGCGATTGGGTCGAGCGTTCCGCAATGGCCGACCTTTTTCATCTGCAAACGCCGCCGCACAATCGCGACGACATCGTGCGAGGTCATCCCGGCCGCCTTGTCGACGAGCAGGACGCCGTCAGGAGTTGCAGTCAACGACATTGCAAATCTCCTTCAAAACTTTTGCTTCCACTTCGGCGAGAGTGCCGCGGACGCGTGCCCCTGCCGCGAGTTTGTGCCCGCCGCCGCCGAACTTTTGACAGATCGCGCAAACATCGGCCGCATCGGATTTCGAGCGCATGCTGACGCGAACTTTTCCCTCGGCCAGTTCTTCGAAGAAGACCGCAACGACGACGCCCTGGATGGCGCGGAGGTGATCGATCAGCCCCTCGTTGTCCTCTGGCGTCGCGTGCAACTTCGCCGCGGTTTCCAAACTGAGGCTGAAGCTGGCCACTTTCCCGTGTCCTTCGAAGCGCATCGTTCCGAGAAGTTCGCGGAGCAATTCCGCTCGCCGCCGCGGATAACTTTCGTAAAGCAGTTGGCTCACGCGGCCGACATTCACTCCGCAGTTCAGGAGCTGGGCGCCGATTTCGAAGGTGCGCGCCGTGGTGTTCGGATATTGGAATGACCCGGTATCGGTGGAGATCGCGACGAAGAGGTTTTCTGCAATCGCCTGATTCATCGGGAGCCCCTGGCTGGTGATCAATTCGAAAAGGATCTGGCCAGTCGCGGGCGCGTTCGAGTCGATGTAAACCAGATCGCCGTAGCCGGGATTGCTCGGATGATGATCGATATTGATCCAGGTCTTGGCGCTGCGTACGAGTTCCGTCGCGTTGCCAAGGCGATTCTCAACTGCCGTGTCGAGCGCGATGGCAACGTCGAAGTCCTGCGGCTCACTCAGCGGCGCTTGCAGGAATTCGCCGCCCGGCAGAAAACCGTATTTTTCCAGAAGACCGTCCTCGTTTCGCACCACGACTTTTTTCCCGAGCTTGGAAAGAGAAAGAGCGAGACCGAGCTGGCTGCCGAGCGCATCGCCATCCGGCCGGACGTGACTGAGCACGGCAAAGCTTTCGTTGGAGCGAAGAACCGCGCCGATTTCCTCGAAGCTCGATTGCCTCATTGCTCCTTCGGCGTTTCGATTTGCTGCAGGATTTCGAAAACGCGGGCGCCCCGTTCGATGGAGTCGTCGAGGTGAAAGACGAGCTGCGGTGTGTATTTCAACGTCACGGCCTTCGCGAGCGTGCTCTGGAGAATCACGCGGTGTTCTTCGAGCTTCGCCATCGCTCCCTCCTGGTTCTCCTTGCCGAAGACGCTGACGTAAGCGTGCGCGTGTTTGAGATCCGGCGTGACATCGACCTGGTTCAGCGTAACCAGCGCACCGTCAAAGCTGACCTCGCGCGTGATGATGCTGCTCAGCTCGCGCTTCAGGAGTTCGTTCACGCGGAGTAATCGATGTTTCATGAATGAATGGTTGAAGCGTCAAAGCGGTGGTCCGCCTCAACGCGACATCGCTTAATCGACTTAGAGTTTCTGCGCGACGGCCTCGAGCAGGTAGCACTCGATGATGTCGCCCACCTGGTATTCGCTGAAATCCCCCAGCTTGATGCCGCATTCGAGTCCGACCCGGACTTCCTTCACGTCATCCTGGAATCGGCGCAGGGTCGATAACCCGCCGTCGTAAACCGGCTGGCGGCGCCGCAGCACCCGGGCGCGCGCGGTGCGGGCAATTCGGCCATCGGTCACGAGACATCCGGCCACGAGGCCCTTGCTCAGTTTGAAAATTTGTTTCACTTCGGCGTGGCCGATGACGGTTTCGCGATGTTCCGGATCGAGCATCTCCGCCATCGATTCCTTGATCTGGTCGATCAACTCGTAAATGATGCTGTAAAGTTTGACCTGGACCGCTTCGCGCTTGGCCGCGTTCACGGCCATGCTTTCGACCTTGATGTTGAAGCCGATCACGACCGCGTTCGACGCACTCGCGAGCAGGATGTCCGATTCCGAGATTGGCCCGACGCCCGCGTGAATGATTTCGAGATCGATCTTCTTGCTCACGATCTGGGTTAGCGCGCCCGTCAGCGCTTCGAGTGAGCCTTGCGCGTCGCATTTCAGAACGATGCGGAGATGTTTCTTGCCGTCGGCCGCTTCGAGCAAGCTTTCCAGCGTGGCCCGTTGCGGTGCGGCCAGCTTGTCCGCGCGCCGGCCGAGGAGCCGCTCTTCGCTCAACGTTTTTGCGGAGCGTTCCGATTCCATCACCAGAAATTCATCGCCGGCCTGCGGAAGACCACTGAAGCCCAGCACTTTCACGGGCGTGGAGGGCCCAGCTTCCTTGAGAGGCTTGGCGCGATCGTCGATGAGCGATTTCACCTTGCCGGCGTAATGGCCACAGATGAAGGGATCGCCGATCTTGAGCGTGCCCATTTGCACGATAACGG
>JALYIN010000227.1 GCA_030775765.1 Verrucomicrobiota bacterium | reverse complement strand
ATTCTGGTTAAGGAACCGAACGCGCCGGAGATCCTCGCCATGCTGGGCGATATCGAGACGCGGCTCCAAGCGGCGGGACACCAGATCGCGGAGGGTGGTTCGAAGACGGGATTGATCGCGCCCACGGGCGTGAACGGGACGAACGGGCTCACGCACGGCGGCGCGCACGCGGGGTCGCTGGTCGATATCCAGGCGGGCCGGCATCCAGCGAATTTGCAGGACCGCGGCGACGAGCACCTGGCGAAGTTTTTGGTGATGCAACAGCTCTTTAGCGAGGACGAAGTGGCCAATGCCATGGAGACCGTGAAGCAATTGAACAAGAATCTGACGGGACAGGCCCTGGCGGCCTCGTTATTGGACAAAATTTGCCGGCAGGACGTAGACAAGCTGGACGCGGCCATTTCGGGGCTGATCGACCGGACGAAGTTCGCGTATGTGCCGATCGAATATTACGACGTGGATCGCCAGATCCCGCGAATGTTGCCGGATCACCTGACGCTGGGTCGGCTCTTTTTGCCGTTCGATCTGATCAGCCGCACGATCATGATCGCGTGCTGCAACCCGTTCGACGCAGCCGGCCGCGACGCGGTGCAGCAATCGGTCGATTACACGGTGACATGGTACCTGGCGAGGCCGAGCGCGATCGTAAAGGCGTTGCAGGATGTTTACCGGCTCGAGTCCCGGGCCTAACCGCGCATGAGAAGTAAATCTTTCGCGGAACGTATCGCCGATGTCCTGATCGAGGACGGTCTCCTCTTGCCGAGCCAGCTCGAGGAAGCTGTCGGGCTGCAACAAAAAGAGGGAGGGCGGCTGCTGAAAATTTTGACGGACAAGCAGTTCGTCACTGACCAGGACATGACGGTGAGCATGGGTCGCTGCCTGAATACACCGCTGATCAATCTCTCGAAGGTGCGGGTGCCGGAAGAGATCATGTCGCTGGTTCCGCGTGAGCTGGCGAAAGCGAACAAGCTGGTGCCGATCGCGCGGGTGAACGGCAAGCTCTTCGTGGCCATGGCGGACCCGACCAACGTGCTCGCGGTGGATGACGTGAAGCGGCGGGTGCAACTCGACATTGTGCCGATGATCGCCACCGAAAGGGCGGTCCACGATGTCCTGGCCGGCGTGCATGGTGGGGCGCGGATGACCGAAGTTCTGAAGCAAGTCGCCGACGATGCAGAGGCGGCGGGCGAAGTCGAAGTCCAAACCAAGAAGAACGAGGAGATCGATCTCGACCGGCTGGCGACTGACAGCGCAGACGCGCCGGTAATCAAGATCGTGAACCTGATCCTGGTCCAGGCGGTTAAGGAAAAAGCTTCCGACATTCACATCGAGCCGTTCCAGAAATCGCTCAAGCTGCGTTACCGAATCGATGGCGAATTGATCGTGGCCGAGTCACCGCCGAAAGGGCTTCAGCTCGCGATCACGTCGCGTATCAAGATTTTGGCCGGGTTGAATATCGCCGAGCGCCGCATTCCGCAGGACGGCCGTTTCCGCATCAAGGTGCTGGCGAAAGACGTCGATTTGCGTGTTTCGATTCTGCCGACCGCCTACGGAGAAAAGATCGTCATTCGTATTCTTGATAAGGCGGCTCTCACCGGCAGCATCGACCAGATGGGCATGGATGAGTCGACGCTCGACAAGTTCAAGAAGGCAATCGACGCGCCCCACGGAATGATTTTGGTGACCGGGCCGACCGGCTCCGGAAAAACGACCACCCTTTACTCGGTGCTTCAGGAATTGAACAGCCCGCAATACAACATCGTGACCGTCGAGGATCCGATTGAGTACGAGCTGACCGGGATCAACCAGGTTTCGGTCCGCAACGACATCGGGCTCGATTTCGCCTCGGCCCTCCGCTCGATCCTGCGCCAGGACCCCGACATCGTGATGGTGGGTGAAATTCGCGACAACGAAACGGCGGACATAGCGGTGAAAGCGGCGTTGACCGGTCACCAGGTCTTGAGCACGCTCCACACGAACGACGCGGCCGGCGCGATCACGCGTCTCGACGACATGGGGATCGAGCCGTTCCTGATTTCCAGCTCGGTCATCATGGCCTGCGCCCAACGACTCGTTAGGCGGATTTGCAGCAATTGCCGGGAGGAATTCGTGCCGGAGCCGGAAATGTTCGAGCGACTCGGGATGGCGGTGCCAGAGGGCGCGACCTTTTTCCACGGAAGCGGATGCGACCGCTGCAAGCACCGCGGCTACCTCGGCCGGGTGGCGATTATCGAAGCGCTGCCGGTGAGCGAAGCGATTCGCCGGCTCATCATCAAACGAGCGTCGGCGGCCGTGGTGAAGAACCAGGCGATCAGCGAAGGAATGCGCACTCTGCGGATGATCGGAATCGACAAGGCGATCGAAGGAGTCACGACGCTGGAGGAAATCTGGCGCGTTACGGCGGAGGACCATTAAGCAAAGGCGATGACAATTCCCTTCCTAAGTTATTTCAAGCGAAGCAAAGGCAATGGCAGTAGCGCCGTGAGGCAGGCGGCGCCTCCGAAGCCGTCCGTACCGCCGCTGGAAAAACCGAGCAGCGAGCGGTTCAGCAAAACGGTCATGCCGAACTCGACGCGGGTATTGCCGCCGCAAGATCCATTTGAAATGGCAGCGCGGTCGACCTCGTTGGGCGGACAGATGCCGGCGGTGGGCGGGATCGTCGCGCCCTCGTCGTTCCGCAGTATCCCTTTCGCGCCCGCGGCCAATGGGCCGCGCGATTTGCCGCCCGCCGTGGCACTCGCTCTCGAACCGCAAGTTGAGCGCGTCCTGTCCCTCGAGCTTGGGGACGTGCTCGCGGAAATGCCTCCCGGCTACGTCAAACCGATCGAGAGTATCGATACGAGCCGCCGCGTTTTGCTGAAAGCATCGGAAGTCGAAAAGGGGATGGCCACGGGAAAGCCGACGGTTTCCCTGGCGAGCGTTTACCAGCAAGTACCTGAAATTTTCATCCGAAAGATCGAATCATCGGATGCATATCAGTTGAAGCTGCCCTTCCAGAAAGTGCTCGATGGTTTCGCCAACATGACCGTGCGCTCCGACCAGGAACGCGCAAGCGCGGTTCCGCAGGTGGAGACACCGTTCCTGAGGGTAACCCTCGAGGACAACCAGAAATTTGGAACCACGACTGAGGCGCTCGAAACGGGGGACCTGCCGCCGGTGCGCGTCGAGCCGGCCACCGCCCAGGCTTTTGCCGCGGCCATGCCGGAAGTGGCGGCCGATGCGCAGCTAAAAATGACCCCGGCGCCAATCGGCAACGGCAACGACCAGAGTCATTCGAAGCGCGTTCCTTTCAAGCTTTCACCGAATGGAACGGACGTGCCCGCACCTGAGAGTGTTCCAGCCTCAAGCGGGCCGTCCGTTCCGAATTTCCTGCCATCGCCGTTGGCGCCGGTGGCCAATCCCAATGTGGGAGGGGCCTTTGTGCCGCGACCGGAAATGGAGAATCGGGACGCTAAGGTGCCTCCCCCATTAGGCACAACGGCGCCGGTGCGGATTCCATTCAAGAAGGCGGCGCTGGCCACCGACGAAGAGGTGACGCCGACATCGGAGCCTTGGCTGACAAAGGAAAGTCTGGCGGCTGCAGAGGAAACGCCGGCCCCGTCGACGCTGATGTCCGAAACCGCGCGCGTGGCCGAGGTGAAGATCGCGCTGCCATTGCTGCCGATCCTGAAGAATCTACCGCTGATGCAATTGACGGGCGATCCGGGCTGCGTGCCGCCGGATGTTCAAATCGAATTCCCGTTCGCGTTGGTCGAGCCGCAGCTCGCCTCGGGCCGGATCAGCGTAACCGCGAAAGTTTTCGAAGTGAGTTTGCCGGTGAGCTTCCGCGGTTTGTTCCAAGCGGGGCCGGGTGCGGTGGACGTAGCGTTGCCGTTACAAGAAGTGTTGAAGAATTTGCCCGCGACTTCGTTGCGGATGCGCGACGACCAGGAGGAACAGGAAGCCGGGCAGAATTTTGCCACGCCGTTTTCGGCCACGGCCGAAGAGGACGCGAAGCGCTTCAATGTGCCGTCAACGCCGGTGGCAAAACCGATGGCGCCGGAATCTGGCGCGGCAGGCGTGTCGCCCGCAAACGAGGACTCAGCAGTCGACACGGCTGCGACTACAGAGGAAACCCAAGCGGCTGACGCGGCGGCTTCGGACCGTCCGCTGCGCACGCCGCTTCAGGTCGCCCTCGACACCGACGAGAAAGTGGATGCGAAAGGCGTCGTGGCTCTGGTGAACAAAATCCCGGGCGTGAAGGCTTGCGCAATCATGTTTGGCGACGGGCTCAGTCTCGCGGGGAGTTTGCCGGAGGAGCTGGAGACGGAAGGCCTCTGCGCGATGGCGCCGTCGTTACTGCAGCGCGTCGAAAACCACCTCGTCGATACGCAACTCGGCCTGCTCCGTGGCATGACCCTTTCTTGTCTCAAAGGCGCCATCACCTTTTACATGCACGAAAACCTTTGCCTCGCGGCCCTTCATTCCGATATCGATCTGCCCGGCGAGACGCGCGAGAAGCTCTCGCGGATCGTGCACGAGCTTTCGCGAAAATATTCCCACCCCGTCTGAGGCTTCTCCATGTCGATCATCAATTACGCAAGCCGCGAGATTCAGTTCAAAATCGTCTACTACGGGCCGGCGCTCTGTGGGAAAACGACCAACCTCGGCTACATCCACAAACGGATTAATCCCGAAAACCGCGGCGACCTTGTCTCGCTCGCGACCGCCTCGGACCGTACCCTGTTCTTCGACTTCCTGCCGCTGAACGCGGTGGTCATTAAAGGCTTCGTGACGAAGTTCCAGCTCTACACCGTGCCCGGACAGGTCATTTACAACGCCACCCGGCAGCTTGTTTTGCGAAGCGTGGACGGTGTCATCTTCGTAGCCGATTCGCAGTGGGAAAAGATGGAGGAAAACGTCGAGAGCTTTAAGAATCTCGAAGACAATCTCGCGAAGCAAAACATCTCGATCGACGAAATCCCCTACGTCGTCCAATACAACAAGCGCGACCTCGAGAACATCGCGCCGGTCAATTATCTCGAATACGTGCTGAACAACCGGAAGAAGCGCGTCCAGAGTTTCGAGGTTGTCTCGAGCACAGGACAGAATGTGTTCGCGTCGTTGAACGCCGTCTCGCAGATTCTGCTGCACAAATTCAGCAAGCAAAGCGACGTGCCGAAGACCGCGCCGGCGCCGGTAGCCATCCCGGTCGAACCGCCTGTGAGGAAAGAAGGCGCCGCGGTATGAACGCGATCCCCTGCCTGACGATTCAGGATGTCGCGAACCTCGATGGTGTCTTGGGCGACTTCCTGAACAAAGCCGAAGCGGAGTTGACGGTTGTGATCGATCGCGGCGGGAACGTAATTTCTCAATTCGGTGACATGACCGTGATGGACGTGACTATCATCGCCGCCCTCGCGGCCGGCTCGTTCGCGGCGACGAAGGAGTTGGCGCGGCGCATTGGTGAGGTCGAATTCAACGCGCTCTATCACCAAGGGAACGGGAACCACATTTTCATGAACTCGGTCGATGACGACACCATCATGATCACGGTTTTCGGACGCCGGACGACGGTGGGATTGGTGCGTTTCTATTCCGCGAGCGCCGCGCAGAACGTTGGCGCACTTTTGAAAGCGCTCCAAACCGGCGGCCACGGATTTTCGTTCGACGCGTCGGACATCACCGCCACGCCAGTCTTCGCCGATCAGTAGACGGAGCTACGACCCGTCGTACTCGGCCGCTACGAGTGTTGCGTTGTGGCCGCCGAAGCCAAACGAATTATTGATTGCGATGCGGACCTTCTTTTCTTTCGCGACGTTCGGCGTGTAATCGAGATCGCACTCGGGATCGGGATTCTCGAGGTTGATCGTGGGCGGAATAACGGAGTCGCGGATCGCCAGCGCGCAGGTCGCCATCTCGACGGCGCCCGCTCCACCTAACAAATGGCCCGTCATGGATTTCGTCGCGCTGATGGAAACCTTCTTGGCGTGCCCGCCGAATACGGTCTTAAGGGCGCGCGTCTCAGCGATGTCGCCCAGGCCAGTCGAGGTAGCATGCGCATTCACGTAATCGACCTGTTCAGGCCGCGTCTTCGCATGATCGAGCGCAATCTGCATGGCGCGGGCCGCGCCTTCGCCGGTCTCCGGCGGCGCTGTCATGTGATACGCATCAGCGGACAATCCGTAGCCGGTCAACTCGCAATAAATTTTCGCGCCGCGCGCTTTCGCGTGCTCGAGTTCCTCGACCAGGACAATGCCGGCGCCTTCGCCCATGACGAAGCCATCGCGATCCCGATCGAAGGGCCGCGAGGCGCGCTGCGGTTCTTCGTTCCGCGTGCTGAGCGCTTTCATGGCGGAAAACCCGGCGAGCCCGATCGCGACGATCGAGGCTTCCGCCCCGCCGGCGAGAAACATGTCCGCATCGCCGAACTTGATGATGCGCCACGATTCGCCAATCGCGTTGTTCGAAGTAGCGCACGCAGTGACGATGCAAAGATTCGGACCCTGGAGTCCGTACTCCATCGAGATAAAGCCGCTTGCCATGTTGCTGATCAACATGGGGATGGTGAAAGCGGACACGCGGCTCGGGCCTTTGGTAATGAGAGTGGTGTGCTGATCCTCGAGCGTTTTCAGGCCGCCAATTCCGCTGCTCACGATCGCCCCAAAACGTTTTCGATCCGTTTTTTCGAGCTCCAGGCCGCTGTCGTCCATCGCCATCTTTGCCGCCGCCATTGCGAGATGTGTGTAACGATCGGTCCGCCGGACGTCCTTTGCGTTCTTGAAATAATTTTTCGGTTCAAAATCACGGATCTCGCCCGCGATCTGGCAATCGAACGCGCTCGTATCGAACGCCTGGATCCGCCCGATGCCGCTGACACCGTTGCGAAGATTACCCCAGTATGTTTCGAGATCGTTGCCGATGGGCGTTGCCACGCCTAATCCGGTAATAACGACTCTGCGATCTGGATTCATTAAAAGATGCGCGTGCGGTTACCGGGTCCCCATCCCGACGCTCTGCACGGTCTGGAACAATTTGCCTTCCGTCTTGATGGACGGCGCGATGATGATCTCGGTTTGTTGAAATTCGGCGATGTTGCTGGCGCCGACGTTGCCCATGCAGGTCGTAATGGCCCCGACGAGGTTCTGGCTACCGTCGTCCACCTCGGCCGGGCCAAAGAGGATTTGTTTCAGCGAGCCGGTGGCACCGACTTTGATGCGAGTGCCGCGGGGCAAATTGGCGTGCGGCGTGGCCATGCCCCAATGATAACCGGCGCCGGGCGCTTCGTGCGCCTTGGCAAATGCGCTGCCGACCATGACGGCATCCGCGCCGCAGGCGAGCGCTTTGCAAACGTCGCCGCCCTTGCTCATGCCGCCATCGGTGATGATCGGAACGTAGCGCGAAGTTTTCTTGAAGTAGGCGTCACGCGCTGCCGCGCAATCGACCGTCGCCGTAACCTGGGGCACGCCGAGCCCAAGGACACCGCGTGAGGTACAGGCCGCGCCCGGCCCAACGCCGATAAGCACGGCGGCTGGTCCGCATTCCATGATTTCCAAGGTCACATCGTAGCCAACCGTGTTGCCGACGATGACGGGGATGCGCATCTCGCGGCAAAATTTCTCCAGCTCGAGCGATTTATATTCCGAGGAGAGGTGGCGGACGGTCGAGACGGTGCTTTGCACCACGAAAACATCCGCGCCGGCTTCTTGCGCGATCCGGCCGAACTGGGCGGCGCGCTGGGGAATGGAGCTGACTGCGGCGGTCGCGCCGCTGTCCCTGATCTGGCGAATCCGCGCCGCGATCAGGTCTTCCTGGACCGGCTCCTGGTAAATTTTCTGGAGCAGTCCCGTGATCTCCGCTTTGTCAGCCTCGACAATTTTGTGCAGGACTTCCTTCGGATTTTTGTAACGGGTCTGGACGCCTTCGAGATTCAGAACGGCCAGGCCGCCGAGCTTGCTCATCTCGATGGCAAACAGGACGTCGACTACTCCGTCCATCGCGCTGGCGAGGATTGGGATTTTGAAATTGAGCGGCTCAGCATCAGGCCGCGGCAAACGCCAGGCGATGTCGACTTCGTTTGGATTGATCGTGACGCGCCCAGGGACGAGAGCGATCTCGTCGAACCCGTAAGTCACGCGAGCTTTGCGATTGCGGCCGATCCACATTCCCATGATTAAATTTGTTCCGGTTTAAATCGTTCGTTCAAGCTTCCGCACCGTGGACACCGCGGAAGCAAAGCGGGCGTTCGATCTTCAAATTCAAACGCGCAAATCACGCACCGCAGCCGAAAGCGCAAAGCGCGACGCTCACGACGGCGACGGTTCCACTCTCCGAATATCCAGAGGAGCAAAACCGCCGCAAGAAAAACCAGCAGATAGATCGTGACCAGCGCCGAGAGACTGACGGGGATCACGGCGTGGAAGGTCCTGGGCTGGGCGAAGGCGGGGACCCGAGGTCGTTGCCCCACTCGACCGTGGCTGTGCCCCAGGTGAGGGGAGCCACAGTGGAAGGCGGAGAATTCCGGATGGCGGGGAAGCGGGTGCGGGCGAGATACTTTCGCGCTTGTTCGTCGAGGCCGGCGTCGCCGGAGGAGCTTTGCAGGAAACAATAGCGGAGTTCGCCTTTTTCGTTCACGCCGACCAGGAAGCGCGCGGCATCGGGGGCTTCACGACTGGACGCGCTGAATTTGAGTTCAGGAGTTTGCGGTGGGATTAACGAATCCAGCTCAGGCGAGAAATGGATCATCGTGGAAACAGGTTTCGTGGTGATCTGGACCGGAGTGGATGGTTTCTCGACGGGCGCGGGCGGACGCGCGCTCGGAATTCGCCCGGCCGGCGGCGGCGGCGGGAGATCTTTCAGGACCGGTTGGCGACCGAGATAGGAGGGAGCGTGCTGAATCGTCGGCAGGACCAGCGCTTTCGTGTCCGGGGCCGGCTGCGTGGTGGAAGCCAAAGCCGGATCTTCGGCTTCGAGCCAGCGCAGAAGCTGGCGGCCTTCATCGGTATCGGGCGAAATCAGGCTCACCCGGCCGGGCGGCGGCAACAGGGCTACGGCCGGCGGATAGACAATCTGAAAGACGTAAAAGCCAAATGCGTGAAGGAAGAGCGATCCGAGAAGAAAACCGGAGAGCGTCCATTTACCGCGTCCGGGCCTTTCCCAGCGGAACACCAGGTCGTTTGCCGTCGCGCTCGGAGCATTCATTTCGGCGGTGCCGTCGCGAGGGCCACGGAATTGATTCCATGTTCGAGCGCAAGATTCGCGACTTCGACGACGAGGGAGTAAGGCGTAAGGCGATCCGCCTTGATGATAACCGGGCGCGATTCTTTTTTCGCCTCATCCAGCAACGGGCCCAACTGCTCGAGCGCGACTTTCTGATTGCGAAAATAAATCGCGGGCGCGGCGCCGCCGGTGATGCTGATGATTTGCGGATTGATCTGGGGACCGAGGGTGAAGCGCGAGAGCGGCACCGAAACGGAAATCCCCGGTTGCAAGATGAAGTTCGAGCTGAGCAGCAAAAAGAAGATCAGCAGAAAGGTGACGTCGAGGAGCGGAATCGCCGCGAGCCAGCCGAAATGGTGTTCTTTCGTCCGGGAAAGCTTCATGCCCTGCGGCCAGCCGGCCGATGATCTACCGCGCTTCCCGTTCTGCCGCCGGCGCCTGAAAGGTGATGATGTCGCCCTTCGGTTCGCGGTCGCTCAGCATATGGACGACTTCAATCCCCGCGCGCTCCATTTCGTGCATCAGCGAATTGACCCGCGACGACAGGTAACTGTAGGCGATAAAAGTCGGCGTCGCGACGACGAGGCCGGCGGCCGTGGTGAGCAAGCTTTTGTAAACGCCGCCCGATAATTCCGTCACGGTCGCGTAACCGCCGTTGGCGGAGAGCGTGCCGAATGCGTCGATCATGCCAGTAACCGTGCCGAGCAAACCCAGCAGCGGCGCGACATACGCGAGCGCGGCGAGCACGCCGAGGAAGCGTTCCAGCTTCGGCACTTCAAGTTGTCCCGCTTCCTGGACGATCTCGCGCAGTTCCGCGCGCGGCGCATCATGCCGGATAATTGCGGCGTGAATAACGCGTGCGACGGGTCCCGGTGTGCCGGCAGATTCGTGCAGGGCCTCCGCGTAATTGCGGCGCTGAAGGAGGTTTGAAAGTCCCTGGAGAAACTCGCCCACGTGAATGGTGGCGCGATGCAAATACAGCAGCCGCTCGGCAAAAACCGCGATGGCAATGACGCTGCACGCCAGGATGGGCCACATGAGCAAGCCCCCCTTTTGGATGTAGTCGATCATGGGCTTTTGTCTTAACCGCCTTTGCGCCGCATGGCAAGCCGCGAAGGCTTCCGGTTCACTTTCGCTTGTTAGGTGGCGTAGTGACCCGCGGCGCAGCGCCCTGAGTTCGCCGGATCAATTTTCCGGTGGCGTCGTAAACGGAGTAGCCGGTTTGCCGGCCGATCTTGTCGTGGGCGTAAACGATCTTGTTCCGAACGGCGTCCTCAGGCCCGAGTTGGGTCTCCTGGGTGAGCTTCCCGGCGTCGTCGTACTTATATAGAGTCTTGAAGCGCAGTTTCTCATCGGGCCCGTACACTTCGCCGCTCGCAAAGCGTCCCGCTTCATCGAGGACGTAACGGATTCGGCCCACCAATTTCCCTTCCTTGGTTGTCGTCGTGGCGACGGCGCGGCGCTGCGGGGGATCGAATTCGTAAGTGGTGCGGGTGCCGTCGGCATTCATCGAAACGGTAACGCGAACCGCATCCGGAGTGGGGGTGGCGAGCTGGGCGCGAAGAATCGTTGTTGAAGTCCAGAACGCGATGACAACGGCAGCGGCAATTGTTCGCCTGAACATGAGAGAATTTACCGGGCGGGGAAAAGGGGGCAAACGGCAATAATTTTATTGACCCTTGGTACGGAAGGTGGTTAGAAGTGGGGGGAAGTGGATTGAAATGGCACGCCATTCCGCTCGCGCATGGACGACAACTCTCAACCCCAAAAATTCTTCGCCGGCGAATTCCGTCACGCCATTGACGAGAAGAACCGTATCACGATTCCGTCCCGCTGGCGCGGAGAGGGCGGCGAGGACTTCATTATCCTGCCCGAACCGCAGCAACAGTTTCTCCTCGTCATGTCCCACGGGGAGTTCGATCGCATGAGCGCTCAGGCCGAAACTCACAGTTCTGTTTCCGCGAAGGAGCGCCGGATTTTTTTGCGCCATCTCCATTCGCGCGCTGAGCACGGCACGTCGGACCGGCAGGGGCGTCTCGTCCTGCCCGTAGATATGTGCCGCGAGCTCGGGTTGAAGGGCGAGGTGGCACTCGTTGGCGGGCGGGGCCGTTTTGAAATCTGGAACCTGCCGAAGTGGAAGCGCGCCCACGAGGAAGAAACCGCGACGTATCAACACGTCGCCAACGTGATCGGACTCTAGCGATCGGCTTTCGAAAATGATTAACGCACTGCTGTTTGAGCGGCCCATCTGGTTCGCAACCGGCCCGCTAGAAATCGAGGAGGCGCAGGAAATGGAGGACTTCACTTATCATCGGCCCGTGCTCGTCAGCGAGTCCGTGGAGTTGCTGGCGCCGCGCGCCGGGTCGCTCGTCGTCGACGGCACCTGCGGCGGCGGCGGGCACACCGCCGAAATTCTCCGCGCCGGCGCCGACGTAGTGGCGCTGGATCAGGACCCGGATGCGATCGAATTCGCGAGAGAAAAGCTGTCCGAGTACGGCGGCCGGGTCACGCTTTGCCAGGCGAACTTTCGCGAGGCCGGAAAGGTTCTCGATGAACTGGGCGTTGTCG
>JALYIN010000226.1 GCA_030775765.1 Verrucomicrobiota bacterium | reverse complement strand
CGGCAAAGAAGTTGCGCGTGTTCATGGCGGGAACGGTCCGCTGCGAACTTTCTTCACGAACGCTTCGAACTTCGGGTTGCCGCGAATTGGATCAATCAATGGATCAGAGGCGATCGGCGCGAGCGCGCGGGCGTCGCGGTTTGCGTAAGCCTGCTCGAGCCAGTGCACTGCCTGTTCCGCGTCGCCGAGTTGCGCGTAAAGCATCCCGCGCCAGGACGCCGGCACGGGTCCTTTCGCGGATAACTCGTCGAGCGTGCGCAGCTGTCGCGGGATGGCTTCTCGATCGCCCATCCTGGCTTGCGCAGTCGCGATGAGCACTGGCATAAACCCATTGTCATCCCGCGCCCTAGCCTTTTCGTACTCGATCAATGCTGCCGCGGGATTACCTTTCAGCTGGAGCGCTAACCCGAGGCTCCAGTAGCCGTAGTAAAACGCCGGATCGAGCTCGATCGCTTTCTTGAGTTCCGTGATCGCGTCATCAAAGCGGCGCGCGTGGAGAAAGATCATTCCGAGATCGGCGCGCACGACCGCCGAGAGCGGATCGAGTTCGGTTGCGCGCCTGCCTTCAGCGATACCTTCATCAAAACGCCCCGTGGCGAGGAGTGCGTCGCACGCGAGCCAATGGTGTGCGGTCGCGTAGTTTGGATTCAGCGCGATCGCCCGCTGGAACTCCGCGATCGAGCCGTTGACATCCATGTCGCCGGCAAACAAAACCGACGCCATGGCGTTGTGCGCCTCGCCGAGTTGCGGATCTAACTGCAGAGCTTTAAGAGCTGCTGCTTTGGCTTTCGGGTTCGCGTCCTTCAGCGCGACCGCGGCGTATCGTGGGAGAATGCTATACGCTTCGGACATCCCGGCATAGGCAAGGGCGTAATTCGGGTCGCGCTCGACCGCTTGTTGATAGAACTCGATTGCGTTTCGCAGATTATCCGCGCCGCGCCGGCCGAAGCACGAACGGCCTCGATGGTATAGCTCGTAAGCCGTAGTGTCCGCCGTCGACTGCGACGCGATTAACTTCTTTTCACTGCCAGTCAGCGTCGCTTGCAAGGTGTCGGCAATCGTCTTCGCGATGTCGCTCTCGACCGCGAAAATGTCGGTGAGTTTGCGATCGTAAATCTCCGCCCAAAGATGCGCATCCGTGAGCGCGTTAATCAGCTGCACATTCACACGCACCGAGTCGCCAGACTTCTGGACGCTTCCTTCCAGGATATGCAAGACGCCAAGCTGTTTCGCGATCTGCGGCAAGTCGTCAGGCGAACTCTTGAAGCGCTGCGTCGAGGTGCGCGAGATAACCTTCAAATCACCCACCTTGGCCAGGCGCGTTAGGATTTCGTCTTGCACGCCTTCGGCGAAATAGGCGTTCGCTTTGTCCTCGCTCAGATTCTCGAACGGCAGCACCGCGATCGATTTTTCGGAAGCAGTTGACGCCAGCTGAGTGGCGGGCGGCGGAGCTAAGGCTGGGGCGACGGCTTCGGGTTTCGGCCGCAGGAATTGAAATGCGAGCAGGCCGGCCGCGACCACTGCCAGCGCGACTGTGATCCCGATCAGGTTGCGTCCGGTCTTCCGCGTGATCGATTCGCCAGGCGCAACGTCTTCCGCCCGCTTGATCCCTTCAGGCGTCAGCTCAAAGGCCCACGCGAGCACAAGCGCAATCGGGAAACCAAGCGCCACTAACACCACCAGCGTTTGCACCACCCATTCCGGCGCGTGGAACGTGGGCAGCACAGTCGAGCTGATTTGGATGATGAGCCAGCCCACAACCGCATACGCGACCGCAACCTTATAAACGTTGCGGCGCTTCAGTTCGGCGAAAAAATTCCCGGTGTTCATTTGAACGACGGGTTCCTGCCGTCAGGCTGCTTTTATCGGAGCGGGCGCCGCTTAAACAGTTAAATCACGAAGTTGCAGCCGCCTCCCGATCATCGACTAAAATTTGGAGCGACCGAACTGCCCTCGCGGGCAATACGCCGTCGACGCAGATCTTCATTCGGCCCCAGTCGCGTCAATTTCAAATTACCAAACACAGCAAGAGGCGCTGCCGCGGCGAACGCATCACGGATTTTAGATGTTAACCGCTGCCTTCAATCCTGGAGCCTAGGGGGTCCGTTCCCCTTTTGTCATTTGCGCTTCAAAACGCGAAGAAATCGATCTCCAAAACGATGATTTCTCCAGGGTCGAACCCCCTCCGGGCCCCTTTTGTCATTGTTTACCAAATCACGCGCTGGGTCGAATTGCCAAGTAGGCTTTTGGAAGAAGTAGACCTCCACCAAACCGATCAACATCCTGCACTTCATAAGGTTTCCTTGCGCGCAACCGACCCGATGATCATCATAGCCGGAACCTTCCGGGATTACCCTACGCCTCTCCCAATTTAATATGAAATTCGCCCATCGCTCGCTTCGAAAGTTGATGTGTAGACTAGCCACCATTGCAGTGATTGGACGCCTCGAGGTCGGCGCGGCGCGCGCCGCTGCGCCGAAGGAACACTTCGTGGATTTCTCCGGTCAGAAGATCGTGGTGTGGGAAAAACGTCCGACCGCACCGAAAGCCGCGATCTTGCTTGTGCACGGCCGCACGTGGAGCAGCCTGCCCGATTTCGATCTGCAGGTGCCGGGAGAAAATCTCTCGATAATGGATGCGCTGGTGACTCGCGGTTATGCCGTCTATGCGCTGGACCTGCCGGGCTACGGAAAATCGCCGCGCCTGAAAGATGGCTGGCTCTCGCCCGATGAAGCCGCCGAAGCGCTCGCCGCCGCCCTGCGCTGGGTCGAAAAGAATTCCGGACTTCAAACCAAACCAGCCCTTTTCGGCTGGTCGAACGGTTCGCGAACTTCGCACCTGATGGCGCAACGCCATCCCGAGCTTCTGTCGGACCTGATCTTGTTCGGCTACCCCGTGGACCCTACTAAGAAAACTACGCCAGCCAACGATCCAGCCGAACCGCCCCGTGTTCCTACGACGGAGCAGGCCGCCCGCAGCGATTTTATCGCACCGGGTTCGATCAGTCCCGGCGCCGTCGACGCATATGTTGCTGCCGCCCTCGCCGCCGACCCCATCCGCGCGGACTGGCGGCGGCTAGAGCAATGGAACGAACTGGATCCCGCCAAGCTGACCGTCCCGTCCTGTTGATTCAGGGGCAGTTTGATCCCAACACGCCGACGCCGGTGCAGGCTCAATCTTTCGTCCGCTTTGGAAATCCTGATCGGCAGTGGGTGATCATCGCCGGGGGCGATCACGCCTT
Source organism: Verrucomicrobiota bacterium (assembly GCA_030775765.1). Classification (GTDB taxonomy): domain Bacteria; phylum Verrucomicrobiota; class Verrucomicrobiia; order Chthoniobacterales; family UBA10450; genus AV80. Next base: position 2,156 of record JALYIN010000226.1, on the reverse strand, counting down.
GCTGTTGGAGAAAATGCAGAGCGCGTTCATCGCGGCCATCATCAACTTTCTCGAGCGCCCTCACGCGAAATAGGCAAGAACCGTCAGCCCTTGGAGCGGGTTCAACTCTTTTCCGCTTTGTGGAAAAGAGTGCCGCGCCCTCGGCCGCGCCGTCGGATGCCGTCGCAGAAATAGTCCTGATCTTTTGCCTCGCTCATATCGACAAACGGCAGGACCGCGATCGGTCTTTAGATCTTCGGGCTTGCTCTTGTCTTTCGCGGTAGACGTGCGCGAGATCACCTTCAGATCGGCAATGCTCGCGAGCTTGGCGCCGCTTTATCTCGGCGAAGAAGTTGCCAATCTTCACGGCTTTGGCCCGATGACTTTCTGCGCGAGCGCTTCGAAGCGCGGATCGCCGTGCAGCGGATCGAGGAGAGGATCGACCTTGATACAGTTGATGGAGCCGTCGCGTTCTGCTAAGCTCTGTTCAAGCCCGCGCAAGGCTTCCTCCTTTTTGTTCAGGCTGAGATAAAGCAGAGCGCGCCAGTAGCCGAGTACCTCGCGGTGCTGACTCATCTTATCAAGATCGCCCAGCATTCGCAGCGCGGCATCCTTGTCGCCAGCCTGAGCTTTGGCCGCCGCGCAAAGCGTCGACACAAGCGGATTGTCGTCTAATTGCTTTGCCTTTTCGTATTCGACAATCGCGCCAGGCAGATCGCCCTTCGCCTGAAGAACAAAGCCGAGAGAAAAGTGTGCGTAAAACGATGTTGGATCGATCTCCAAGGTTTTTCGCAATTGCCGGACAGACTCGTCGTAGCGGTGGGCGTAGTTAAAGGTTTGGCCCAGGTCCGCGTTAATCACGATCGACAACGGATCTAGTTCAACCGAGCGCCGGCCCTCGGCAATGGCCTCCTCGAACTGTCCGAGCGCCGCCAGGGTGTTACCTAACCAATGATGTGCCCACGCGTCATTCGGCTTGAGCTCGATCGCGCGTTTGTATTCGCGCATGGCTCCGGCCAAATCGATTTCACTAGAAAGTACTTTGCCGAGGGCGACGTGCGCTTCGGCGAGATTAGGATCAAGGCGGAGAGCTTTGAGTGCCGCCTCTTTCGCTTTCGGATAAGTATCGCGTCGGTCCGCGCCTGCGTAGAAGGGGGACAGAATATAGGCGGTCGATAGACCGGCGTAAGCCAGCGCATAGTTTGGATCGCGTGCGATCGCCTGCTCGTAAAACGCGATTGCTTTCGGAAGGTTGTCGCCCGTCCGCTTTTCCCAAAGAGATCGGCCTTTGTGATAAAGCTCGTAGGCGGCTGTATCGGTTGTCGATTGCGCCGCCATCAACTGTTTCTCCGAACCAGTGAGTTTTGCCTGCAAGGTGTCGGCCACCGTTTTGGCAATGTCACTCTGGACCGCAAAAATATCGCTCAACTTGCGATCGTAAATTTCCGCCCACAGATGCGCGTTTGTTAGCGCGTTAATCAGCTGCACATTTACGCGGACCTGGTCGCCAGACTTCTGCACGCTTCCTTCCAGGACATTTGCGACGCCGAGTTGCTTCGCGATCTCAGGCAAATCCACGGGCGCGCTTTTGAATCGCTGCGTCGAGGTCCGCGCGATCACCTTCAGGTCTGCTACCTTGGCGAGGCGAGTCAGGATTTCATCCTGCACGCCTTCCGCGAAGAAAGCGTTATCTGGATCGCGACTCAGGTTATCGAAAGGGAGGACGGCAATCGATTTTGTCGAAGCCGTCGGAGCGATACTTTGCTTATCGCGCGTCATGAATCGACTGATGAAAAACAAGCCCAGCGACACTGCCGCGCCGACCAGCACCACGTATATCCATGTGCCACCGCGACGGGGCTGCGGCTGTGCTTGGCCGCTTTCTGTCCGCTTCAACCCTTCCGGCGTGATCTCGAACGCCCATGCGATTACCAGCGCCACCGGAAACCCTATCAGAATGACGAGCACGACTAGCCGCACTGCCCAGTTCGGGATTTCGAAGAACGGGAAGACCTGCGTCGCGACCTGGATAAGGAGCCAGCCGACTACGGCATACGCGACCGCGACTTTGTAGACATTGCGCCGCTTCAGCTCGGCGAAGAAATTGCGCGGATTCACTTTGCGGAAACAGCGTCACCTTTCGGCGCGAGCGAGGCGAGGATGTTCTGAAAACGCGC
>JALYIN010000225.1 GCA_030775765.1 Verrucomicrobiota bacterium | reverse complement strand
GCGACAGCAACTTATCCAGCGCACAAAATGAGCGCGGCGGCGAAGGTAATACTGCGCGCGGACAACACCGCCACCGTGCAATGCGCCACACACGATCTCGGGACCGGCGCCTACACCGCGTTCACCCAGATTTCATCCGAGCAGCTCGGCTTGCCGTTCGAGAACGTCACCTTCGAGCTGGGCAAATCCGATTTCCCGTTCGGCCCGGTTGCCGGCGGCTCGAATTCGACGGGCACCGTGGGGACGGCGATCCACGAAGCCGCGGTTCTTCTGCACAAGGCGCTGGCGGAACTAGCGGTGAAGGATTCAAAATCCCCGCTCTACAATTTGAAGACTGACGATATCGCCACGATCGGCGAAGGCCGGATCGGGGTGAAGACCGAACCGACAAAGTCCGACGGCTACGCCGACATTTTGAAACGGGCGGGCCGCGATTCAATCGAGGTTGAAAGCAAGGAAACGCCGCCAGAGCAAAGCACGACCAACGCGTTCCAATCGTGGGGAGCGCACTTTTGCGAAGTGAAAATCGATCCGCTGTTGCCGCGGGTGCAGGTGACGCGGGTAGTGAGCGTGATGAATTGCGGCCGCGTTGTCAGCGCCAAGACCGCACGGAGCCAGATCATCGGGGGCGTGACGATGGGCATCGGCATGGCGCTCATGGAAGAAACTTCCTACGACCCGGCGACGGGCTTGCCGGTGATTCGCAACCTGGCCGACTACCATGTGCCCACGAACGCAGACGTGCCCGACATTGATGTCTCATTCGTGGGCGAACCCGATTTCGCTTTCAATCCGATCGGCGCCCGCGGCATGGGTGAGATCGGGATTACCGGAATCGCTGCGGCAATCGCGAACGCCGTTTATCACGCGACCGGGAAACGTGTCCGCGACTTGCCGATTACGCCGGATAAGCTTATTGATTAAACGACGGGCGACTGCCTCATCGCCTTCCTGGGTCATGAGCGAAATCGCCATAACCGTCAACGGCTTGAAGCGGGTCGTGAACGTCGAGGACGACACGCCGCTTGTGTGGATTTTGCGGGATAGTTTGTCGCTGACCGGAACCAAGTTTGGGTGTGGCGTCGGCGTTTGTGGCTCGTGCACCGTGCTGGAAAACGGCAAGGCCCTTCGCTCCTGTCAGATTCCCGCCACCGAAGCCCAAGGCCGCAGTTTCGTTACCATTGAAGGACTTTCCGCGGACGCCAGCCATCCCTGTCAGCGCGCCTGGCTCGAGGAAGACGTCGCGCAATGCGGTTTCTGCCAGCCGGGAATGATCCTGACGGCCTGCGGGCTGTTGCGCGATCATCCGAACCCGACTGATGAAGAAATCGATACGGCGATGTCGGATTCCGTCTGTCGCTGCGGGACATATCCGCGGATGCGCAAAGCGATCCGGCGCGCGGCGACCTTGTTACGGGAGAAGAAGTCATGATTGCGACGCGCCGCACTTTTCTTAAAACGGCCGCGCTCGGCGGGGTCTCGCTGGTCATTGGTTTCGATGGGCGTCGGCTCTGCGGCGCTGAAAATAAAGAAGCGGCCCGATTCAAGCCGAATGGCTGGGTTCAGATTGATCCGGACGGGACTGTCACGCTCACGATTGGGAAATCGGAGATGGGTCAGGGGGTTCGGACTTCGCTTGCCATGATTCTGGCCGAGGAGCTGGAGGCCGATTGGTCGCGGATCAAACTGGTGCAGGCTTCGCCCAGCGTGGTCTTCAGCGATCTCGGCACTGGTGGCAGTGACAGCGTGAGAGCTGGTTGGAAGACCTTGCGCAAGGCCGGAGCGGTCGCGCGGGAGATGCTGGCTGCGGTGGCGGCGGCGCGATGGAAAGTGGATCGGGCCAGTTGCGCTGCATCAAACGGGGCCATTATTCATTCGCCAACCAATCGACGATTGGATTACGGCGCGCTGGTTGCCGACGCGACAAAAGTACCGCTTCCAAAAGATCCATCACTCAAAAAGCCGGCCGACTTTAAGATCGTGGGTCAGCGGACACCGCGCATCGACGGTCGCGACATCGTGAGCGGGAAGGCCCGTTACGGAATCGACGTCAGGATTCCCGGAATGTTACACGCCTCGCTTGAGCGTCCGCCCTGGGACGGGGCAAAGCCGAAACGAATGCAGGCGGAGAAAGCGCGCGCCGTCGCCGGTGTTCGGACGATCGTAAAAACCTCGCGGGGAATTGCCGTCGTCGGTGCCACCACCTGGGCCGCGATCAAAGGCCGGGCAGCGCTGGCTGTCGAGTGGGACGATCCGCCCGCCGCCGCCTTCGATTCCGAGACTCATGCGAAGCGGCTCGAAGCCGCCTCACGCGAACGCGGATTTGTTACCCGGAAGGAAGAACCGCTGCCTGGCATTGGCGCGGTCACGAAAACAATCGAAGCGACTTATCATTACCCATTCTACGCGCACGCGCCGGTGGAGACGATGAACTGCGTCGCGGATGTGCAGGACGATCGCTGCACAATCTGGGTGGGGACGCAGGCGCCTAACAATTTGCAGAAACAAGTCGCGGAGCTGCTGCGCACGACGCCCGAGAAGGTCGAAGTGAATCTAACGCTGATCGGTGGCGGATTCGGACGACGCCTCGCCGTTGAATACGCGTTGGAAGCGGCGGAAATTTCGCGTGCGGCGAAGGCGCCCATCCAGCTTCTTTGGTCCCGGCCCGATGATATGAAGCATGGCCATTTCCAGGCCGCCTCCGTCCATTACCTCGCGGGCGGGTTCGACGGGCAAGGTGTCCCGATCTCGTGGCGTCACACCAAGGCTGGCTCGTTTCACAATATCTCGCCGCTGGATCCGAAGGAGGTTCATGATGCCGCGTGGTATCAGGATTGGTCGTGGGGCACTTACGATGTGCCCTACGCATTCCCGGACATCGAGACCGCCTATGTGACGGTGGATCTGCCGGTGAAACACGGACCGTGGCGCGCCGTGTTCGCGCCCTCCAGTGTCTTCGCGCGCGAAGCGTTCATCGACGAGATGGCGAAAGCGCGCGACACCGATCCGCTGGCCTTCCGCCTCGAGATGCTTAAAGGCGCTGATGTCATCAAAGCGGGCACGACGAGCATCGATCGCCGGCGTTTGCGGCGGGTGCTGGAGGTTGCGCGTGAAAAGTCGGGTTGGGACCGACCGCTCGGGCAAGGCCGCGGCCGAGGTGTGGCGTGCAACGCCTACTTTGGCCACACCTACATAGCTTACGTCGTTGATGTCGCGGTCGATCCCGAAGGCAAGGTGCGAGTCGAGCGCGTCGTTGCTGCGGTCGATTGCGGCATCGTGGTCAATCCGATTGGCGTCGAACAACAAATTGAGGGTGGAGTCATCTGGGGTATCTCTTCCGTGCTGGGTGGTGAAATCACCTTCCGTGGTGGCGCCGCCCAACAAGGGACCTATGCCGATTTCGCTGTGGCCCGCATGCGCGACACCCCGACAATCGAAACCCATATTCTGCCGAGTGATGAGCTGGAACCCTTCGGCATGGGTGAACCACCGGTGCCGCCGATTGTCCCCGCCATCATGAACGCCATTTTTGCCGCGACAGGAAAACGGATCCGGCGATTGCCAATTCGGCCGGAAGAGCTGAAAACATAACGAGTGAGAGAAATTCGAGACATTCTTCGGTTGTTCGAGCTGCATCGTCATGAACCGCTTGCGCTCGCCACCCTGGTCCGGGCGCAAGGGTCCAGCTACCGGCGGCCCGGGGCCCGGATGCTGATCTGCACGGACGAGGCGAGGGCGGGTTCGCTGAGCGGCGGGTGTCTGGAAGAAGAGGTAGCGCAGCGCGCAATGGAAGTCATGGTCTCCGGAACGCCGTCTTTAATGAGCTTCGACACCCGGCTGCGCTTCGGTTGCAACGGCAGCATCGACGTTTTCGTCGAGCGGCTGCGGGAGGATTTGCTTCCAAACTTGGCAACAAACTTTCTCGCGCGACGGGCATGCCGGACCGCTACGTTTTTCGCCGGAGCAAACGAACATCTCGGAACACGATTAATAAGCCGTGAAATAGAAGTTTCGTCCGAGGCCTTCGTTCAGGAAATCGAGCCGGCCATCCGCTTGCTGATTTTCGGCGAGGGGCCCGACAGCGTTCCGTTGCGCGGGTTCGCCCAGATCCTGGGCTGGGAGGTTGTCGACATTGATCAGCCGGCCGAACTCCCGAACTACGCCGACCGCCGAACGGCGGCGATCGTGAAATCGCACAACTACGGGCGCGACTTTGCCGCGCTTAGTTATTTGCTGAAGCTGGATTTGCCCTACGTCGGTTTGCTGGGGCCGCGAAAACGTCGTGATCAATTGCTCAGCGCCGTGCTGGACCAGGGCATCGAAATCGACGCCGAAATGTTCGCGCCCGCCGGGCTCGATCTTGGCGCGGAAACGCCCGAAGAGCTGGCGCTCGCCCTCATCGCGGAAATCCAGGCTGTGTTCGCCGGCGCCAGCGCGGAATCGTTGCGCGACCGCAAGGCGCCCATTCATGGCCTGAACGTTGTTTGCCGGCAGGCTCCTGCGCCCGCGGAAACATGCGCAACGTCGGCGCCGTAATTCTCGCGGCGGGCGGATCGTCGCGGTTGGGCCAGCCGAAACAACTGCTGACGTTTCGTGGCGAGACGTTGGTGTGCGGCGCGGTTCGCGCCGCCGCCGCCGGCGGATGCGAACCGGTCTTGATTGTCGTCGGAGAGAACAGCGAAGCAATCAAGCTGGCCCTTGATATACGTGATTCACGTATATCATCTTTTTCTGGCCTCGAAGGGGTGACGCGTCCGCGTCCGACGATTATTGAAAACGGGGAGTGGCGGCGTGGGGTTGGGACATCGATCCATCTGGGGTTGGAGCAGCTGCCCAACTTTGTCGAGGCAGCGGTGTTGCTCGTGTGCGACCAGCCTTTTCTCGATGCCTCGATCGTGAGTCAGTTGATCGCGGCGCGGGCCGAAACGGGCAAGCCGATCATCGCTTCCAGCTACGCGAACACTCTCGGCGTGCCCGCGCTCTTTGACAGATCGTGCTTTGACGCGCTTCTGACATTGCCCGATGCAACGGGCGCGAAGGCGTTTATCATGTCGGGGCAATTCGAGGTCGCCTCAATCCCATTCGCGCGCGGTGAAATCGACATCGACACGCCAGAAGATTGGAAGCGCCTGAAGGAAAATTCCGACTAGATTGGCGTATGGCTGATGTAACTGTCGAGATCATCGAAAACGGGCCTTACATCGTGACGGGGCAGGTCGAACTGAAGGACGACGACGGGAACATTTACCCGGCGAAACAACGGATGG
>JALYIN010000224.1 GCA_030775765.1 Verrucomicrobiota bacterium | reverse complement strand
CTAGGGCATCTCGTCGCTGATGATGAAGAATTTCTTTAGAGTGGCGCGACCGAAATTGGTCGTTAGGGCAACGTCGGCGGCGTCGCGGCCGCGGGCCATGACGATGCGGCCGATGCGCGGAATGTCGTGGCGAGCGTCGAAGGTGTGCCAGCGGCCACCGAGGTAAACTTCGTACCAGCCGCTGAAATCCATCGGCAGGACGACCGGCACGCCGATGTCGCCCATGTAACCGGTGGTGTAACGCGCGGGGATGTTCATGCAACGGCAGAAGGCGATGGCCAGATGGCTGTAGTCGCGGCAGACGCCCCGCGGATCGTTGTAAACGTCGAACGCGGACTTGGTGGAGTCGGCGAACTGGTAGCCAAAGGTGATGTGGTTGTGCACCCAGGTGTTGATCGCCTGGGCGCGGGCCCATCCGGGCGCGGTATGGCCGAAAAGTTTCCAGGCGATATCGGATAGCTTGTCGACTTCGCAATAGCGGCTCGTGAGGAGGAACGGCAACGTATCGTTAGGCAAATCCTCGATCGCATGCTGGATGGCGTCGGGATCTTTTGGATCAGGCTGGCCGCTGTCTTCGATCAGGGTCTCGAGCGTGAAACGAATGTCGCCGGCAGGCGCGAGGAGGCGGGCGCAACGGTTGCCGTAGAGATCGGTGAAATCGGTGAGCGGGACGCTTGGTTCGACGGTCATTTTTTCTTCCCCGCGCAAGTCGGCCTGGCGCGACGGATGGACGTACAGCATCAGGATCATCGGCGTGGGCGCCGGGAGCTCGAATTCAATGTCGAAGCCGATTTTGATGATCATCGCAGGACGCCTCGGGGAAAGGGGAGCGGAAGATACTTCCCTCCGCGAAATAAGAAAACCCGATTTTGCGAATGCGGCTGAGCTGCGAGGTCTCGTCCGGAACGCCTGGGGGGCAGGCCGTCTCCAATCTGGATTCGATACGCCCTCGGGGCCGATGGACGATCTACGACACCGAACCGAATTCGGCGGTGATGGAAAGCCTGTCGCCAGCCGCGATTCGGACGTCACGCAGACGGACTTCGCCAAGCGGCAGCGACATAAGCGAGAATTTGCGGCCGTTTATTTTTTCCAGGTGCGGCTTGAGAATGCCGCAGGCGATGCCGCCCATCGCGCCTTCCCCGGTGCAATCGAGACCTGATATTTTCGCGTTGAGTTCTTCATCGAGATCGACCTGGCCGGTGATTCGGAGCGATGTGCTCAGGAACAGTTTCTTCGCCCGCAGGCGAACTTCCGCGGCAAGCGATCGTGGACTGTTGGAGCGCAAGGAGAGCTGCACGCTATCGATCACGACGCCCTGCTTTGCCGCTTCGCTTTTCGCCACTTCGGCGATCAACGCTTCGAGATCGGCGGGCGAAGCGGAGACTTCGATCCGGCCATCTGCCGCGCTGTGAAGCATCAGAACGACGTTGCCTTGGGAATCGGTCGCGCGATGGAGATGGACATTTTTCGCCTGGAGAGCGAAGTCCACGGCGGCGGGTCCGACGGAAATCTGCGAACCTTTGGCGACAAAGGAGTCTACTATAAGCGAAGGAGTCGCTTCGCCGGCCGGAGAGGGAACCGTTGGCGGTTGGCTGCGCAATTGGGCTCCGTCGAGCGAAACCGTGAGACTGGCCAAATGAGGATAAGAAACCTCGCGGACCGCTACGGGATCATTCGGGACCTGAAAGAGCTCGCGGAGACTTTCATTCAGGCGCCGGGCGAGATCGGCCGCGTTGTCGGGGAGAGTGTTGGTCTTAAGTGGCAACATGTGGAACCTAACCCTCCTTCGCTACGCTCCCATGGGCAAGCGCCTCGGGGGGCTGCCCGCCGGAGTCTTGGAAAAGGGGGGAGAAAAGAGTTGCATTCCCAACCTCTCTGGCTACTTTCCGCGTTCCCTTATGGCGAAAACGTCCTGGATTAATCGCAACGAACGCAAGCGCGCGACCGTGAAAAAATACGCGGCCCTCCGTGCTGAGCTCAAGGCGAAGAAAGATTATCTGGCCCTCTCTCAACTGCCGCGCGACGCCAGCCCCACCCGGGTGGTCAATCGTTGCGAAGTGAGCGGCCGCCGCCG
>JALYIN010000223.1 GCA_030775765.1 Verrucomicrobiota bacterium | reverse complement strand
GTGTCATCCCGAGCCGCGCAGACGGCGAGGGACCTCCCAGTTGCAATCACGATTACGCAAGCGAAGAGCCGACGCCGTCATGACGTAGACGCGCAACATTTCGCGGAAGCGGTTGAGCGCTTGAGAGGTCCCTCGGCGCGCTACGCCAGCCTCGGGATGACAACCATTAATTACGTGGTCAGCTCCCTAAACACCGCCAAAAATCGCTCCATCTGCGGCTTCGTCCCGATGGTCACGCGGAGGTGATTCGGCAGCGGCGGGAATAGCCGGCCCACCTGCACCTTCTTCTCGCGAAACGCGGCAATGACCGGTTTCACTTCGCGCCGCATATCGATCATCATGAAGTTCGCCTGTGACGGAATGTAGGTGAAGCGCAGCTTGTCCAACTCGCCACAGACGAACTTCCGCACCTCGGAGTTATTTTTCCGCCCGTTCTCCACCTGCGCGTTGTCATCCAGGCTGGCCCGCGCCGCGACGATCGCCATGATGCTGACGCTGTCCCACGATTGTTGCGCCCGCATCAGCTCGATCTTGTCCGGCTGCGCGACGCAATACCCCATGCGGAGTCCCGCCATGCCGTAAATCTTCGAGAACGTCCGCGCCACGATCAGGTTCGGATAATCTTTCACGAGCGGAATCACGCTCTCGTAATCGGCGCTCTCCACGAAATGGTGGTAGGCCTCGTCCACGAGCACGATCGTTTCGCGCTGCGCCTTGGCGAGAAACGCCCGCAGCTCGCCCTTCGGCGTGATGCTGGCCGTCGGGTTATTCGGATTGCAGACGTAATGAAGTCCGACGCCGGGAATATCCTGCATCTTCGGCAGATCGTGCGCGTAACTTGCATTCAACTTCACCTTCACGACCTCGGCGTGGCTGGCTTTCGCATGGCCCGCGGCCGCCTCAAAAGTCGGATCGCCGACTACCAGTTTCTTCTCGGGCCCCGTGAACGCGGCCACCGCCACTTTCAAAATCTCGCCCGACCCGGCGCCGGGCAGAATCTGCGCTTTCGAAACCTGATTCAGTTTCGCGAGGGCATCGACGAGATCCTCCTGCGTCTCGTCCGGGTATTTCCAGGCCAGCGGGAACGCCGCGGTCATCGCCTTGAGCGCCGCGGGCGAAGGCCCATACGGGTTTTCGTTCGAGCTCAGCCGAACGACGTCTGACGTTTTGGTTTCTGCGGGAGTGGATTCCGAAAACCCGAGCGCCGGCCGCAGCGCCGCATAGGCAGCGCCCGCTCCCAGAAGTTTCGTGAACCCCCGGCGCGAGAGCGCGGATGAAGTTTTCACGGAACGGTTGTGCCGGAGAGAGCGCGGCGAGTCAACCTTTAGCGTGTCATCCCGAGCCGCGCAGACGGCGAGGGACCTCCCAGTTGCAATTTGCGGTACACAGGCGAAGAGCCGACGCCGCTATCACGTAGACGCGATGCATTTCGCGGTAGCGATTGAGCGCGTGCGGGGTCCTCGGCGCGCTTCGCCAGCCTCGGGATGACAAACCGGATCGAGGGCTTCAAGCTACTGGCGGGAGAATGGCCGGCGAATACATCGAATCATACGTCCCCGCGCGCCTCGACAGAATGCCGTGGAGCCGATGGCACTGGCTCATCGTCGGCGCGCTGGGCGCAACCTGGATTCTTGACGGGCTCGAGGTGACGCTGGCCGGGTCACTGGGCGGCATCCTCACGCACCGCGAGACGCTTGGCCTAACGGATGCGCAAGTCGGCGCCAGCGCCACTTTCTATCTCGCAGGCGCGGTCCTCGGTGCGTTGCTCTTCGGATACGGGACCGATCGACTCGGGCGGAAGAAATTGTTCTTCATCACCGTCGCGGTTTATCTCACGGCCACGGCATTGACCGCGTTTTCGTGGAGCTTCGCGAGCTACGCCTTTTTCCGCGCTCTCACCGGCGCGGGAATCGGCGGCGAATATGCCGCGATCAATTCGGCGATCGACGAGCTGATCCCGGCGCGCGTCCGTGGCCGCGTCGATCTGATGATCAACGGTTCCTATTGGATTGGCGCCGCGCTGGGATCAGGGGCGACGCTCGTGCTCTTGGATAAGCGTTATCTCCCGCTCTGGCTCGGCTGGCGTCTCGCCTTTGGCATCGGCGCGGCGCTGGGTCTCGTCGTCATTTTCTTTCGCCGCTGGATTCCGGAAAGTCCGCGCTGGCTGCTCATCCACGGCCGTCCTGCGGAAGCGGAGCGAATCCTCGATGACGTGGAACGGACGGTCGCCGTGGATACGCTGCTTCCGCATGACGCGCCTCCAACGCGAGTGCGCACCCGCACCCACACGCCCTGGCGCCAGATTTGGAACACCATCGTGCACGAACATCGCCGGCGCTCCGTTCTCGGCTTCGTCCTCATGCTCACGCAGGCTTTTTTCTACAACGCGATTTTCTTCACCTACAGCCTGGTCCTGATGCGGTTCTACGATGTCCCCGCACAAAACGTCGGCGGTTATCTGCTGCCTTTCGCGCTCGGCAACGTCCTCGGCCCCGTCGTCATCGGCCACCTCTTCGACACCGTCGGTCGCCGGAAAATGATCACCGCGACCTACGCTCTCTCCGGCATTCTCCTCGCCATCGCCGGCTGGCTCTTCCACGCCGGAATGCTCACCACTCAAACCCAGACGATCGCGTGGATGATCATATTCTTTGTCGCCTCCGCCGCAGCCAGCTCCGCCTATTTGACCGTGAGCGAAATTTTTCCACTCGAAATTCGCGCCCTCGCTATCGCGATCTTCTACGCTTTCGGAACCCTGGCCGGCGGCGTCGGCGCGCCGATCCTCTTCGGCTGGATCATTGGCACCGGCTCGAAAACCGCGCTGCTGATCGGCTACCTCGTCGGCGCCGCCCTGATGGTCATCGGCGCGATCGTCGAAGCTCTCATCGGTGTCGACGCCGAACGAAAATCTTTGGAACACGTCGCCACGCCTTTGTCATGCCGCGATGCGTGAAAATCGGAATCTCCCTTGCCAGCAATGCGGAATCTAACGTTTGAAGATTGTCAGGCTCGCTGGAGAGCAATATCATTGCGTCATGCCACTCTCCCCAGTTGAATCGGTCCCGCCTGAAATCGATAAAAAATCCCGAGATAGGCGAAGAATTTTTCGTCTATCCCGCCGACTTTCGTCTAATTCTCGTTAGATGGTAAAAGCGTTTCTCGAGTCGCTGTCTCTTGGCTCCGGTGCTTTGCTCATCGCGGTTGTTTGCGCGGGCGCTGCGTGGCTGGTTGGGCATGTTCGCATGGCGCCGATTCGCTGGTGTGCGGCCGTTTTGGTTCCCCTTGCACTTTCCTATGTCTGCTATTGGATGCCGGTGTGGCTCGGTGGCAGCCCAGATCAGCATTTCAGTTGGGAGCTTCTCGTCGTTGGCGTATGGTTCGTCGCTGGGCTAGTTGCGTTCGTTGTCGTCTCGTTCGTCGTCGGGAGACATGCGACGCCA
>JALYIN010000222.1 GCA_030775765.1 Verrucomicrobiota bacterium | reverse complement strand
GCGGCTTCGGTCAATTGCCGTTCCAGCTCCGGGATGTCGCGTTGAGCCAAAGCGATGTCCGCCAGCAGGGCGTGGTATTCTGCTGATTGCTTTGCGCTTTCCGGTAACCGGCTCATCGCGACATCCGCGGTAGAGCGATCGTCGAAACGCACCGCGACTCGCGCCAGGAGGATTAAGTCGTTAGGCGTGGCCCGGCCCAGCTCCATCACGCGCCGGCGCCAATCGAGAGCGGAACGCAAACCGGTTTTCTCCGCGACCGCCGCCATGATCCGGCATGCTTCCACGCTGTCCGGGTTGATCTGCAAAATTCGCCGGGCGTCCAGGCTCGCGCGACGATAATCGCCTTCATTTACGAGCGCGTTCCCTTCCGCCACCAGGCGGCGTTGTTGCCAGGCGCGAAACTGCTTGAACCCGATAACCCCGCCGACGGAAATGAGCAGGATCACTCCGACGGTCCACAGGATGACCTTCAGGATCGAGCGCTGGATTCTGTCGTGCGGATGTTCCAAGTTAGGTGAAGCTTTCTAATGCCGCTTCAAAGTCAACCTACCGCAGCGCTCACGAAGCGAATGAACTATTCCGCAGAGAGCAGCCCGCGAGCCAGCGCCCGCCCCCCTTTCCTTCCGGCTCGTATCCTGCTCAATTTCGGCGGCCACCACCCATGAATGCTGTCGCCACCGTGCCTCTGCCGAAAATCGAGAACCGATCGCCTGCGATCGCCTGGTTTCCTGTGGCCGTCTTTGCGCTGGTCTGGCTCGAAGTCATTTCCCGGCTCCGGTTCGAATGGTCGATCAATCCGCAGTACGGCTACGGTTGGGCGGTCCCGATCCTGGCCGCGTACATTTTCTGGCGACGCTGGCAAGACGCGCCCACTCCGACCGCGCCACGAGCGAGCCTCTTCTGGGCTGCGCTGATCGTCATTGCCGCGCTGTTCCTCGTCCCGGTCCGGCTGATTCAGGAAGCGAATCCGGATTGGCGGTTGCTGAGCTGGGCGATGGCACTCTGCGCCGTAGGGATTTCCGCCGCCGGAGTTTATCTCGCAGGCGGCACGCGCTGGTTGCGTCACTTTGCGTTCCCGATTCTTTTCTTTCTGGTGGCGGTGCCGTGGCCGACAAGCGTCGAGCAAATCGTCATCCAGGGATTGATGCGGGTGGACGCACTGATCAACGTGGAAATTCTCACGGCGATCGGGATTCCCGCCGTGCAGTTGGGCAACGTCATCGAAGTCGGCTCCGGCTATGTCGGCATCGACGAAGCGTGCACCGGCATCCGGTCTTTGCAGGCCACGTTCATGGTCTCGCTTTTCCTGGGGGAATTCTACGGGTTCCCGGTTTCGCGTCGCCTGATCCTGGTAGCGGGCGGCGCATTCCTGGCGTTTTTCTGTAATGTCATCCGCACGTTCCTCCTGGTTTATCTCGGCGCGGAACACGGCTTCCAATCGATCAAGCAGTGGCACGACCCGGCGGGCTACACGATCCTGACCGTCTGTCTGGTCGGCCTGTGGGGGTTGAGCGTGCTGCTTTCGCGCAAAGCAGAACCGACGTCCGAACGCGCACCGCTTTCGGTCCCGCATCGCATCCCGCGCCTGGTTCTCGTCATCCTCCTCGTGGTGACGCTCGTCGCGGAAGCCGGCACCCAGGTTTGGTACCGCATTCAGGAATCACGGACCGCGCAATTGGCGCCGTGGACAATCGCCTGGCCCACCAAAACCATGAACTGGAAGGAAGTGCCGGTGGACGATGCTTCCCAGGAACTGCTCCGTTACAACGAAGGCGGCGGCGGCAGCTGGCTGGCCGACGGTCACAACTTCAACATGTATTTTTTCAAATGGCTGCCAGGCCGCACCGCCGGACTTTTCATTAAGAATCATCGGCCGGACATTTGCCTTCCCGCGAGCGGCATGACGCAACGCGGCGGCGTACAGAATAGATTGCTGAGCGTGAACGGTGTTGCGCTCCCGATGCGCTCCTACGTTTTCGAAAACTCGGGCCAAACGCTGCACGTCTTCTATTGCTACTGGGACGGTACCCCGCCCGACGCCGCAATTCTGGATAAGGAAAACTGGACGCCGGCCGGCCGGCTCGCTGCCGTGAAGCGCGGCAAGCGGGACGTCGGAACGCAGATGCTCGAAATCGTCGTCTGGGGTTACGACGATTCCGCGAAAGCGGAACAAGCCGTCCTGGAGCAACTCCGCCAGATTGTCCGGCCGGGATAGTCGACTTTTTAACCTCTTCGCTGTCGCTTCTTCTGTAGCCGCTTCGCTGTGCGAAGCGCGGGAGTTGGCTTTGCTTTGAAGTTCGCGCTCGCGCCGCCCACAGGGCGGCGGCTACAGTTTTCGCGCTCATGCCCCCCAGAATTCTCGTCCGCTTCGTCGCGTTAATTCTCGTCGCTGCCGGCGTCCAGGCGCAGACGGCAGCGGTCCCCCAGCCCGCCCCTTTACCGCCCAGCATCACCGCCACGTTCTGGAACGTCCAATGGTTCCCCGGCCGCCGGCCGAATGCTTCGCGCGGCGAAGAGAACCGCCAGATTCGCGCCGTCCATACCGACCTCGCGCAACTGAACTCCGATATAATCGCGCTCGAAGAAGTTCGCGACTATGAGCACGCGACTCTCGCGGTGAAACCGCTGGCCGGATTTAAAGTCGACGTCTGCTCGAACTTCCCTCCACGCGAAGGACAGAGCGAAGCACAGCAGGTCGCCCTCACCAGCCGACTCCAGCCGCTGAGTGCGTGGTCGGAATTGTGGAAACCATCCGGCGCAATCGTGCCTCCGCGCGGTTTCTCGTTTGCGGCTTATCAACTGGCGCCGCGCCAGCTCCTCCTCGTTTACGCGCTGCATCTTAAGAGCAATCGCGGCGAAATCCGCGAAGACATCCGGATCCGTGAAGAATCCATGCAGCAATTGGTCGCGCACATGAAGGCGATGGAAAACGCCTACAGTAAACTGGGCGCACTTAGTTGGATCGCCGGAGGCGATTTCAATACCGCGCCGGACGAGCCGCGTTTCGCCGGCGAGAAAACCGTGCCGAGCCTGCGCGCCGCCAGTTTCCGCGGGTGCTGGGAGGGAATGCCCTTCTCCTCGCGCATCACCGTCCCGGCTGATCTGCGTTATCCCGCCGCCTGCTTCGACCAGATCTTTTTTCGCAATGCGACATTGGTCAAATCGTGGGTCGCCAGCACATCGCCGCAATCCAGCGATCATCGGGCCGTGAACGCCACGCTGAATTTCAGGTAGAGCCCAGAGGAGAGCGGGCCCGCATCCCGTCCTACAAAAACTTCCCTGGATTCAATATCCCCGCCGGATCGAGCGCGTCCTTGATCGCGCGATGCAGCTCGCGCGAAACCTCCGTGGTGGCCTGCGGCCACCAGCGTTTTTTCGCCAGCCCAATTCCATGCTCGCCCGTAATCACTCCGCCGAACCCGAGCACTTTCGCGAACAATTCATCCAGGGCCCGCTCCGCTCTCTCGCGCACATCCGCTTCGCGATTGTAACGGTCCGCCATGATATTCACGTGCATGTTGCCGTCGCCCGCGTGACCGAAACAGGCGATCGGAAATCCCGAGCGTTTCGAAAGCGCTTCCGCAAACTCCACCAGATCGACCAGCCGGCTCCGCGGCACCACGATGTCCTGGTTCAGTTTCGTCAGGCCGGTCGCGCGCAATGAATTGCTGAACGCGCGGCGGAGCGCCCAGAACCGTTCGCACTCCTCTTCCGTCGTTGCCACTTGTCGAGAAACCGGACGGCAAGCGCCCACCAAGGCCCGCAATTTCTCCATCTCCACGAGGACAGTTTCCGACTGTCCGTCCAGCTCGACGAGCAAATGCGCGTTGCCCTCCGGCACATCCGCCGCGCCGCAATCCTTTCGCGCCGCTTCCAGCGTAAACGAATCCGCTAGTTCGACAGACGACGGCAAAAAACCAGCCGCGAAAATCTTCTGCACGGTCGCCGCCGCTTCGCTCATGCCCGTGAACGAGGCCGACAACGTGGCGCGCGCCGGCGGCATCGGGAGCAGTTTCAGCGTGACCTCCGTTACCACGCCGAGCATTCCCTCCGATCCGACGAATAACCCGATCAAATCGAATCCGGTCTTGTTCTTGTGCACTCGCCCGCCGGTGCACAACACCTCGCCACTCGCGAGCACGACCTCCAGCCCGGCTACGTAGTTCCGCGTCACTCCGTACTTCAAACAGCGCGGCCCGCCCGCGTTCGTCGCTACATTCCCGCCGATGCTGCAATCTTTCTTGCTCGCCGGATCCGGAGGATAAAAAAGTTTTTGCTCACGAGCCCGCGCCTGAAGTTCGGCCGTGATCACTCCCGGCTCCGCGATCGCAATGGCGTCCGCGAAACTGATTTCCTTGATCCGGTTCATTCGCGCCAGCGACAGCGCGATCCCGCCGCGCACCGGCACGCAGCCGCCCACGTAGCCAAACCCCGCACCCCGCGGAGTCACCGGAATCTTGTTGGTCGACGCAAACCGGAGCAGCTTGCTCACCTGCTCCGTTGATTGCGCGAAGACGACAATTTCCGGCGGACTGCTCGCGAACCATTTGTCCCCGGCGTGGGCCGCGAGAACCTCCGCCTCGTCGATTACGGAATCAGCTCCCAGCAATTCAACGAGCTTTTCTTTCACGGTCTTCTCATGATCCTGCTCCTGCTCATGATCGCCCTTCGATTAAGATCATGATCAGGATCAAGAGCAGGAATGGAATTCACATTCCCATGATTTGGTAACCGCCATCGACGTAGATCACCTGCCCGGTAATCGAAGCGGCCCCATCGCTCGCCAGAAAAACTCCCATTGCCCCGAGCTCCGCCGGCTCGCAGCTGCGTTTCAACGGCGCGTGTTCCTGGTAATGCTTCAGCATCGCACCGAACCCGCTGATACCGCGCGCCGCCAGCGTGTTCACCGGCCCCGCGGAGATGCAATTCACCCGGATTTTTTTTTGCCCGAGATCGTAGGCGAGATAACGCGTGGAAGCTTCCAGGCTCGCCTTCGCCACGCCCATCACGTTGTAGTGCGGCACCACTTTCTCCGCGCCGT
Organism: Verrucomicrobiota bacterium; assembly: GCA_030775765.1. Taxonomy (GTDB): domain Bacteria; phylum Verrucomicrobiota; class Verrucomicrobiia; order Chthoniobacterales; family UBA10450; genus AV80. The sequence goes on along the minus strand of JALYIN010000222.1, from coordinate 4,353 downwards.
AATAGGTCATCGCTACGATGCTGCCGCCCTGCGTCATCAGTGGCGCTGTCTCCCGCCCTAGAGCCACCAGCGAATAGGCGCTGATATCGTGCGCCGTGCGAAATGCTTCGCGCGTCGTACTCACGAAATCGCCTTCGAGCGCTTCCTTCGGCGCGAATGCTACCGAATGCAGCATCAGATCGACCCGGTCCGTTTCGCCGCGGACCTTGCCGAAAAACTCGGTGATGTTTGTGTCGTTCGACACGTCGCACGGCCACAGCGGCGTCCCCTCGCCGAACTCGCCCACGAGTTCCTCAACGTTTTCCTTCAGCCGATCGCCCTGGTAATTGAAAATCAATTTTGCCCCGGCCGCCGCCCACGCTTTCGCGATCGCCCACGCGATACTCCGTTTGTTCGCCACGCCAAAAACGAGGCCGACTTTTCCCGCCAAAATCTGCTCCGCCATAACGCCGTCACCATACCAGCCTTTTCTCGCGCGCAAAATGGGCGCAACATGGCCAGATGCGAGTCGCGCTCATGCTGTTTCTATTGCTGGTTAACGCTGCGCTGCGGGCGGGCCCGGCCGATGTCGCAAAGCAAACACGCGCCTGGCGGGTAACCCACGAAAAGGAAATTCTCGCGGAATTCGCGGAACTGCTTTCGATTCCAAACCTGGCGAGTGATGCGCCGAATATTCTCCACAATGCCAAAATGATTCGCGCGATGTGTGAGAGGCGCGGCCTCGCGGTAAAACTCCTGACCCTCGATGGCGCGCCGCCGGTTGTCGTCGCAGATCTCGCGGCGGCGAATGCCAAACGCACGATCGCATTCTACGCACACTACGATGGCCAGCCGGTCGACGCTTCCCAGTGGAAAAGCGAACCGTGGAAACCAGTCATGCGCGACAGCGCCGGGAACGAAGTCGACTGGCGCAGCGCGAAAGCGATCGATCCCGAATGGCGCATGTTCGCGCGCTCCTCCGGCGACGACAAAGCGCCGATCATCGCCATGCTCACTGCGCTCGATGCCATGCGTGCCGCCGGCCTGAAGCCGTCCGTGAATATTCGTTTCGTTTTCGAAGGCGAAGAAGAAGCGGGTTCGCCGCACCTCGCCGACTACCTGAAGAGATTTCGAGACGAACTCCGCGCCGATGCCTGGCTCTTTTGCGATGGCCCTGTTCATCAAAGCCGGCGAATGGAACTCGTCTTCGGTGCGCGAGGCACCATCGGCCTCGACCTCACCGTCTACGGTCCGATCAAAGGTTTGCACGATGGCCACTATGGAAACTGGGTGCCGAATCCCATCGTTCGCCTCACCCACCTGATCGATTCGATGCGCGACGAGACCGGCCACATCCTGATCAAGGGTTTCTACGACGACGTGCGCCCGCCGACCTCTGCGGAAACCGAAGCCATCTCGAAAATCCCCCACGTCGAAGCGGATCTCCGCCGGGAATTTGGGATCCGTTCGAACGAAGGAAATGGAAAGCCGCTCAACGAACTGCTCATGCTGCCGGGATTAAATGTGCGTGGCATCCAATCCGGCCACGTTGGCGCGCAGGCATCGAACACCATCCCGACGGAGGCGCTGGCCTCGATTGATTTTCGCCTGGTGCCTAACGAGACGCCCGAGTCGATCAAACCGCTCGTCGAACGCCATCTCGAAGCGCAAGGCTACACGATCGTTCGCGAGCCGCCCGATCACGCCTCTCGGCTCTTAAAACCAAAGATCGTGAAAGTCGAATGGAGTTCCGGCTATCCTGCATCACGCACTCCACTCGATCTTCCCTTCTCCCGCGAGCTCGCTTCCATCATGATCGCCGCCGGTCACGATCCCGTCCTCCTGCCCACCGCCGGCGGCAGCCTCCCGATGGATCTTTTCCAGCAAGGCGACCACATCCCTGTCATCGCCTTCCCCATTGCGAACCACGACGACAACCAGCACGCCGCCAACGAAAATGTCCGTCTCCAAAACCTCTGGGACGGCCTCGAAGTCTTCACCGCCTTTTTCAGCGAACTAAAGGGCGCCAAAGAGTAGGTATAGGCGCGATTTTAGTCGGCACGGTGGTTGCTTAAGTATGCGACGTGCGCTGCTCCGTACCGCTTTTTTCCGTTCGTTTGATCAGACGTGCCTTGTTGCGAGTTGCCTGTCTCTGCCTGGGCGTTTCCTCGTGCTTCGCGCAACCCAGCTTCCTGACGGTCGCCTCCACTCCATACGATCACCAAATGACTCCGGTCTCGCGGGTCCTGACTTCTTCCGCGCGCAGCATGGCCGGTCGAACTTCCCTCGCCAGCATCAACCGATGGCTAACGAACTTGCGCGCGATCCCGTATCAATATTCCCCGCAATGGAGAACGCCGGCGCAGGTCAATTCCGATCTCGCCGCAGATTGTAAGGGTAAGGCCATCTTGCTTTACGCGGTGATGCGAGCCAATGGCGCGAAGCATGTTCGCTTTGTAATCGGCAAGCACCATGTCGCTGATCAAAGAACGCACGCTTGGCTGGAGTGGGAAACGACTAGTGGCACTTACCTCCTCGATCCGACATTTAACAGCGCCGTCCAACGAGTTAGTGACTATGATCCGTCCAATTACGTTCCTCATTATGCCTACAACGGCGCCAGTAAGTACCGCGCGACTTATTACCGCCCCTCTTACGCGGCTATTGTTGCCAGCAACTGAGAAGCGAGGCGGCTAGCTAGCCGTCTCCAACAGACTAATGGCCATCGAGGTTGCTCGCTCCGAGCGCCATCACTTCGGGATCGCGCCCAAAGCGAGGAGCTCCTTCCGACGCGCGTCAATTCGCGCCCGCCCCTTCTTGCACCAGGCATCCTCCGCGTTGGAGCGCGTGATCTTACAGCGCTTGTTCCACGCCGCGACATCCGCGTTGAACTTATCGAGCGCGCTTTTGAATTCGGGCGGCGGAGTAGGCCCGCTCATCCGGATCCCTTGAGAAAGGCCAGCCGCAGCCATCGACAGCGAGATGAAGACAAAGAAGATGCCTGCTTTCAGACGAAGTGGGCCGGAATTCATAAAGACACCGGACTCTACAAACGGCGCTTTTCAATCCTCTGCAACAGCACGTCCAGCTGCGCGTTCATTCCGTCTTCAGCTTTTCGCGGGTGGGCGGTTCTTGGAGATTCGCTCAACCGAGAAAAGGGAAAGCGGCTCAACGAACTGCTCATGCTGCCAGGATTCTCGTCTCGCCTTCCCATCGCGAACCACGACGACAACCAGCACGCCGCCAACGAAAGTCTCCCCCTCCAAAACCTCTGGAACGGCCTCGAAGTCTTCGACGCCTTCGTCAGCGGCCTGGACGTCGCAAAGAACTAATTATCTCGCCTCGATTACCTGGTTCTCTCAAACGCGGGCTCTGATTCTCGATTCGGTGGCGGCTTGGGCGTGGGGAGCTTGGCTGCAGGTTCGCTTTTCAGTTTTCGCGGAGATCGAGGGCGGGATAGATTGGATTCGGGAACAAGCGTGGGGCGGGTCGGTTCTTTTTTGAGAATGGCGCGCGGTCTCACATTGCTCGCGCGATTCATCAGCGGATTCGTCATTCGGAAAACGGCGGCCATCATGGCCTGGGCTTTCGGATTCCAAATGTCGCCGTGATTCTTGATGATCGTGGGATCGACTTTCACATCCCAATAAGGAACGTCCACGTTTCCGGTCCGCTTGAGATGCCAGAGATCCAAAGTCCCATTCGGGCCGTCCGTGGTGAAAACTTCACCGGATAAGTTATGCGAAAGGTTCGTTTGCAGCGCGTTTAGCCCACCGGGCGCCTGAATGGTCTTTTCCATTCTTACCGTCTCATGGTTGATCAGGATTTCGTTGTGCCCGGGAGTGGCGGTGTAGAAACGACGTTCGCTCTCGCGCTGCTCCGCGCCCGGCACCGGGACTTCGTTGAAAACTTTCGTCGTGGCTGCGAGCGAGGTGCTGATTGGAAACGCCGTCCCGGTCGCGGCGTCGCCGGTGGATGTGAGAGAAACGAGAAACGGGCGCGAGTTCTCCGTATGCCGGGAAGCGAGAGCCGCGATCATTTGCCGGGCGAGGATGGAATCGGAGGCGGGATTCACCATGAGAATCAGATCCGCAGGCAGGCTGCGGTCGGCGGCAGCGTGTCCGTGCATTTCGGCGTTGATCGCGTGAGCGACCGAGCGCTCCACCACCAGCCCGCCAAACGAATGGCCGATCAGGACCGTGTATTGCCCGCCCGGACCGTGCGCTTCACGCGCTGCCTGGGAAACGGCCGCGATCGCATCGTAACAATCGAAATTGCTCGCGAGCCGTTCCGCGGCCGCTTTCCGACTGTAGAACGTAAACTGCCGAATGACCGGAATGGTAGTGCTCTCGCCGCGCCATCCGAGATAAACGC
>JALYIN010000221.1 GCA_030775765.1 Verrucomicrobiota bacterium | reverse complement strand
CATGAGCACGTACCCGAAAAGCCCGAAGGAGATGACCGGCGGCATGATGTATTTCCCGCGGATGCTGGACAAGATTCGCCTGCACGACCGCGCGGAATTGCCGGAGGATTATCATTCCAATTTGGGCAAACCGCGGACGGCGGACGGCGCCTGCACGAATTTTCTGCGCATGAACTATGGCGTCCTCCGCCAGCGCGTGCTCAAGGGCGGAACCGATGAAGAGATCCTGGAATGGTGCTACGCCAATGGGCGCCGACTCAATGAAGGAGACATTTTGGTATGGAACAGCTTTGTCTCCAAGCTCGGCTGGAACGATTTCGCCTCGCCCAACCTGGAAGAGGAAAAGCAGAAATGCGGTATCACCGATCGGACGGACATCGCCACAATTTGCGAGCTGATCGACTTCGACGAAAAGCGACGAGACTGATGCTGCGCTTTGCCTGTTGGGAACTGGCGAACATCTTCCAGCGACAAGGCCTCGAAGGCACGTGAACTCTTCGAATAGCGACGACGATTTCCGCTACTGGGCTTTCATCAGCTACAGCCACGCGGATGCGAAGTGGGGAGATTGGCTGCATGCAGCCCTGGAGACTTATCGTGTCCCGGCTCGACTGGTCCGAAACGCCAGACCAGAAGGCGCCGTGCCGAAGCGAGTGTTCCCGGTCTTTCGCGATCGCGAAGAGTTAGCCAGTTCGTCCAGTCTGGGTGAAAACATAGAGAACGCCTTGCGACTCTCGCGTGCGCTCGTCGTGATTTGCTCGCCGCGCGCGGCCGCCTCCCGCTGGGTCAACGAAGAGATCAAGCTTTACAAAAGCATGGGACGCGAAGGCCGCGTGTTCTGCCTGATCGTGGATGGAGAACCGAATGCCCCGGCCGACTCGGGGCTTCTCGAATGTTTTCCAAAAGCTGTCCTGGTTCGACTGAACGAGAATGGTGAGCTCTCCGACGAACCGGCAGAACCGATTGCAGCGGACACACGCGAAGGCAAAGACGGGAAACGCAACGCGCTCTTAAAGCTCATCGCCGGAATTGTCGGCGTGCCTTACGACGAGCTGCGCCAGCGCGAACGCCAGCGCCAGCTCCGACGGCGACTTCGGCTGGCTGCATCCGTCGCGGCAGCCATCGTGGGCCTCACCCTGGTATACCTCGGGGTCGCTGACGTAGGCGTAAATGTTCCGGCTGGCGAGACAATCAGGACCACTCTCGACCGGCATGAGCTATCACTCTTTCGGCGGGTGCATTCGGATACTACGATTCGGGCGACCGGAGCGCAGTTGCGCGGAGAACTGTTGAACGTCTTTCGGCAAAGACTCGAACAAAGCTGGATCTCGGCCGCGCCGCCTAATGTGAATCGCACCTCAGAGATCTGGGCCCATTCCCAGGCCCTGTTCGCAATTTTTCGAATGCCGGATTATCCGGAAGCGCAACGCGAGTTTCTCCCGGCCTTGGAAACGCCTTTCGCGTCCTCGTTGGAAATCAGCCAGCCGCACCGGCGTTTTCGCTGGATCGACCTCGATGGCGTCGAATACGACAAGTCTACGCCGGTGCTTTGGGTCGCCGCCGCACAGGGCGCCGCGCTCGGTCAGGCAAAGATTCTCGAAGGAAGCGAACGCGAAGCTATCCTGAAACACTATCAATACATTCAGGAGATCCTGAAGGAATACCATCCTACCAATAGCGGCGGCTGGAATATGCTGCCGTCGCAAAAAGATCCAAATAAGCATCACCTATACTCGACTACGCTCGCCTTGTTAACCTTGCTCCAAGCTCATGAGTCTGGCCTGACCTGGGAAGGAAGCGCGGAACAGCGCGATCAGCTTATCAAGCAGAGCGCACAATGGCTGGTCGATCATTTCGATCCGAAAGGCGAGCCTCCGGGCTGGCGCGGCATGAGTGAGGACACGCTCGAGATTTATGACGGCCTGACCATCCAGATTTTTGCCGAGCTCTTGCAAACCAAACAGGCACTCCCGGACTTTGTCATACCGCCCTCCATCCTGAATGAGATTCCGCGGCAACTGGCGCTGTTCGCCCGGCGAGACCTGAGCTTTCCGGTGAACGGCGGAGAATTCCTCGCCCCCTACACGCGGTTCGACGGCACTGAAGGAGTCGGCCGCCGTCTGATCAAGTATCTTTGGTACCCGTGGGTGATCGATTGTTCGGTGAGATGGCTCGAGCTCGCGGACAAGCAGCAACTGCCCAGGGAACAACGGGTCCAGGTGCGGCGCGCCCTCGGACATCTCGTGGTGGACCTGGGAGATGAAGCATTGAAGCGCGCCCAGCGCGACTACACTTTCTTTGCCTCGGAAGACCTATACGGCCTGGATGGCATCAAACCACCGGCCAGGTAAAGCCCATACGTCCGTGCGATTCACCCGGTCCGTAGTATAAGTTGGAGC
>JALYIN010000220.1 GCA_030775765.1 Verrucomicrobiota bacterium | reverse complement strand
CCGGACGAACATCCTCCTCGTCCCGAATCCAAAAGCTGATCCAACCCGAGCGCGGAAAAATATGGTGCGACAGAGCGCGCCCATTATTCACCAACTCATCGCGATTCGCGCGACCAACAAAACAATCGAGCAAGCCGTTGCCGTGAATGTGGCCGGCCTCTATACCGTGAGAAAGGAAACCGATTCCTCCGAGACGATGGACGCCGATCCGCATGCCGGGCCATTCTGTAACCCGCGCTTCGACCGTGCTTATGGCACGGAGACGCGCCGGATAAAACAGGCCGGTCGCCCCGAGCAACATGGCATCGAAAATTTGCGGTGCGCCCGGAACGTTTGCGAGCCATCGCAGTTTTCGAACGACAAAAGCGAAAATCACAAAGACATCACTGCGTCTGCGAGAGCAGCATGCCCAGCAGCTCGCTGATCTTCACCCGCTCCTGCTTCATCGAATCGCGTTCGCGCAGCGTGACGGTGTCGAGCAGAGCAGAATCTTTTTCGCCAAGCGTTTCGAAATCGATCGTCACGCCGAATGGAGTGCCGGCTTCATCCTGCCGGCGGTAGCGGCGGCCGATCGCGCCGGTCTCGTCGTAGAAAACGTTCAGGTGCGGGCGAAGCAAAGTGACAATCTCGCGCGCCTTCGCCACCAGTTGCTCGTTGTTTTTCAGCAGAGGAAACACCCCGACTTTCACCGGAGCGATCCGCGGATGAAACCGCATCACGATCCGCGTCTCGGTCTTGCCCTTCTCGTCGGTGACCGTCTCCGCGTCGTAGGCGTTGCAAAGAAGCGCCAGCACGGTGCGGTCCACGCCCGCGCTCGGCTCGACCACGTGTGGGATGAAACGCTGTTTCGTTTCCTCGTCGAAATAATCGAGCGGTTTGCCGCTCGCTTCCTGGTGCTGCTTCAGATCGTAATCGGTCCGATACGCGACGCCCTCCAGCTCCTGCCGGCCGAACGGGAAATCGTATTCGATGTCGTAGGTGCCTTTGGAATAAAAGGCGCGGTCCGCGTCCGGCACGGTGAGGACATGCAGTTTTTCGCGCGGTAGCCCGATATTCTCGTAGAACTTGAGTCGCTCGTCCTTCCAATACTCGAGCCACTTCATCCCCTCCTCCGCCCGGCAAAAATACTCCAGCTCCATCTGCTCGAATTCGCGGGAGCGGAAAATGTAATTTCGCGGGTTAATCTCGTTCCGGAACGCCTTCCCGATCTGCGCGATCCCGAACGGCAATTTCTTCCGCGCCGTATCAAGCACGTTCTTAAACTGCACGAAAATCGACTGCGCCGTTTCCGGGCGAAGATAGGTCACCGCGTTCTCGTCTTCCGTTGCGCCGATGAACGTCTTGAACATCAAATTAAATGCGCGCGGTTCCGTCAGGTCCTTGCCGCCGCAGTTCGGGCATTGTTTAACGCCGTTTTTCTCCGGGACCTGATCGGCTCGCAACCGCGCCTTGCACGTCCGGCAATCGACCATCGGGTCGGTGAATGTTTCCTCGTGGCCGCTCGCCTTCCAAACCGCGCGGCTCATAAGAATGGCCCCATCCATGCCGACAACATCTTCCCGCTCGCGGACCATCGTGCGCCACCAGTAATCCTTCACGTTCCGCTTCAGCTCGACGCCGAGCGGACCGTAATCCCAGGCGCCATTCAGTCCGCCGTAGATCTCGCTCGATTGGAAAATGAATCCCCGCCGCTTGCACAAGCTGACGATCTTCTCCATCCGTTGCGGATCGGTCTTTTCGCTCATTGATCCTGGGCGCGGAGTGGCAGACAAACACCTGTAGCGGCGGCTGTGTCAGCCGCATGCCTCCAACCGCGGGCGACACGCCCGCCTCTACAGTGCAGAGTTCGCAAAGGAGTTATTTCTCGACGGTGACCTTCGTCTTCACCGAATTCGCGATGAAACATTCGGTGTGCGCGAAGTGGTGCATCTCCTCGAGCTCTTGTTCGGTCGGCTGTTTCTCGCCGGAAAACGTGATCTTCGGATGCAATTCGACGCGCGTGATCGCCAACTTGCCGTTCTCGTTTTTCTCCATGTGGCCGACGGCTTCGTCCGTGTATTGGTCGATGGCGAACTTCTTTTTGCAGGCCACGGCCAGGAACGTGAGCATGTGGCAACTGGAGAGCGAAGCGACAAACGCCTCTTCCGGATCGGTGTTGGCCGGATTACCGAGATAAGCCGGCGCGGCCGAGGCCTGCATCTCGTGGCCGCCGTCGAATTTCCAGGTGTGATCGCGCGAATACTTTTGATATTCGAACGGCTTACCGCCGCATTGCCAGTTGAGCGTAACTTTATGTTCGGACATGTCTTCTAATAGAATGCGTATTCTTGTAGGGCAAGCGCTCCGCTTGCCGCAAACGGGCAGACGGTGCGCCCGCCCTACAATTGCTTGACGCGTCGCTCGCCAGTCGTCTCTTATTCCTTCCAAATTCGCGCGATTAGCTCAGTGGTAGAGCGCTTGCTTCACACGCAAGAAGTCGCAGGTTCGAACCCTGCATCGCGCACCACCCCCCAGTTCGGGACCCTCGTGGACTGACACGGACTCGGAGGGACTAAATATCTGCTCCCCAGCGGCTAACACTTTCAGTTTTCCTGCTTCCACCGGGACGCTCGCGGACACGGCTGGACACTCCGGGACTAATCTTTGTGAGTCTATTTGTGAGGCTTCCCGCTTGACGGCGAAACGCATTAGCGAGACGACCGCGTCAGAAACCGGCAGCATGTGCGCGTCCGTGTACGTCTTTACGGTCAAGCGCGGATCGCTGTGCCGCATCAGTTCCATAACTGTTCTTTGCCCAACCCCGGCCAACGTCAGCATCGTTCCGAACGTCTTGCGCAGTGCATGAAAATCGGCCCGTTCGCCGCGTGAATCGACAAATGGAATTCCGGCCGCTTCCAGATCCTTCCTAAATTGCTTCATCCGAGGAATGCCGCCGGCAAATACTCGATCATGCGGCTTAACGCCTGCCGATTGCAGTTCACGCAAAGCGTCAACCGCATCGGAAGTTAGCGGTTGCATGGCGTGCAAAGCATTCTTCGCAACCGATGCCCGGACCGTGATGAACGGTTGCGTCGTGTCTAGGTGAACGTCACGCCATTCGAGTTGTGCGAGTTCGCCCCTGCGAATCCCCGTTCTAGCAGCAACCAGGTAGACGACACCACGCGGCCCGCTCATCCTGATCAGACGCTCCAGCTCTTCTGCAGTCGAAGCCCGCCGCATCATTCTTTCCGTCCCGTTGGTCTCGACCTTTTGCACATGCCGCAGCGGATTGTTTCCGATTCGTGGCTCCAGCCGATTCATCAGCCCGCAAATCGCGTTCAGGTACTCGTTCAAAGTCTTGGGACTTTTCCCCTGCTGCTTTGCGCGCCAGGTGCAAAAGGATTCAGGAGTCACGTCCGCAAGCCGCTGCCAACCGCATTCCACCGCCAATTTCTGCAATCTCTTGTCCACCTCACGAACGTACTTCTCGTCGCGTCCGACCGCTCGGAGATCGGCGATGTAATCTTTGATGTGCGTCAGCAGTGGGGCGGACACGGCATCACGCTGGATTTTCGGCGCGAGGATTCCATCGCGGCCCCGCTGCTCTTCTTGCAGAATCTTTCGAAGCTTTTGCTCGGCGACCTGCTTGTCGTTCGTATGCAGCGGAACGTCTTTTACCTTATCACGTGGATCGAGCCGGTATTTTCCTCGATACATGCGGGCAACGACCCGCCGGCCGTCCTTGAGCCTGCTTGGCTTATAC
>JALYIN010000219.1 GCA_030775765.1 Verrucomicrobiota bacterium | reverse complement strand
GGAAATCGCCGGTGTATTGGCCGCCGAGCTTCGGATGCATCGGATCGGTGCAATCGATCACGAACAATCCGCGCGGCGTCGTCAGGTAGAGGCGGTGGCCGGCGGCGGTGACAAAGCTAGCGCCGCTCAACGCACCGTCCGGATTGTAGGTCACGTCGCGCTTTAGAAAATTATTGTCGGGATTTCCATCGACCAGTGTCGCGACATTCGAACCGACGAGTCCTTCCTCGCGGTCGGAGACGTAAGCGAAAGCGTAGAACATATCGATCGGCTGCTCTTCGTTTTCCGGAATCCGGACGCGCGCCGGATCGAGCGCGAGCGTGCTCGGCAGCGCTACCGAAGTCGCATACTTCGTGTTCACTCGCGTCCGCTGGCCAAGCGGCGAAACCGGCGCACTCACGATGCGCTCTGAAAATCCTTTCTGGTCGATGTTCGCGACGTCGAACACTTCGAAGCCGCCCGGGCCGTTCGCGGTGTAGAGATATTCACCGCGCAGGACAAGGTCCTGGATGTCGTGCCCGCTGTGTTCCTGCGCTTCTTTGAGAATCGAACCGGCTTCGAGATGTTTCCGGTAGTTGTCCGGGTAAGCGAGCTTGTGCAGGTGGCTGCCGATAGCCGCCTGCGGTTCGTCCGGTTCCGTCCAGATGACAGCGTGCAATCCTTCGCGGCCTTCCCCGACGTAGGCGTAGCGCCCGAAGAAATTCACCGTGCCGGTGCCGAACCCGAGGAGCTGCGTCATCCAGGCGTTGTTGTCGTTGTTCTTCGAAAGATGGCAGTCGGTGCAATTCTTGGTCGTGCCGACGCTGCTGGTCGTGTGCGGGAAATGCGGGTTGAAGGCCTGGCCGCTGTAGCCTTCCGCCGAAAAAGTCTGGGCCTGCGAATAGACCCACTCGCGGTTCGCGTTCTGCGAGCTGACCACGACTGCGCTCGACGAACGGATCACGGCCATGCGGTTCTTCTTCACCGTGCCATCAATCCCGAGCATGAAAACATCGTCGCGCACGACTTGCGGATTGTAGGTGGTGAAGTTTCGGTCGGTGACGCCTTCGAATTTATTTTGCGGCACGCGCTGGTTCGCTTTCATCGGCAGGTGGCACCCGAAGCAACTCGTCGCCCAGGAGGTGTGGCAGATCTGGCAATCCATCGCGCTGTTGTCGTGCGCGAGGTGGATGCGGTTGTAGTCCTTGTTGTCGGCGGTGGTTGTCTGGCCGGGATCAGCGATTCCGGCGACAGAGCCGCCCCAGGTTTTCCCGTCCCGCCTGAGCGTTTTCGCGTAGGCCGACTTCGGATTGTAGTGCGAGGAGAGGGGATCGACCGTGTCCATCGTCTGCGGAATTTCCCAGCGCACATCCGGCGCCATGACGGATTGCTGGAAAAGCTTCGTCCCTTCCCAAACGAAACGCGGACCCCACGGCGTGTTGCTTGTGTTCGCCAGATCAACCGCGCCGGCATTTCCGGTCGTGATCAACGACGGCCGTTGATTGACGGTCCCGTGGCAATCGATGCAGTTGATCGTGGTCGCGTTGCGCGGCTCGCCGTAGAGCATCCCGTTGCCGTGCACGTCCACGTCGAAATGGCAGTCAGTGCATTGCATCCCGCGAGCGAGATGAATGTCTTTCAGATGCACGGCCTTCGCGAACTTCTGTGGATCGCTGTCCGGGATCTTGTTGTCGTGGAGATCGAGGAGGTTGCCTTTGCGATCGTGCTTGAAGATCGCGCGGAAAACCCAGCCGTGTCCGTGATAATCGGCGAACTGGGTGTGCTTCAACTTCGGATTCAACTCGGAGACCTTGTCGAGAAATTCCTTGTCGCCCCACAGCCCTTTCGCCGCGGCCGCCTCGGGATTGCTTTGGGTTTCGATCACCAGCTCGTCGTCCGTCGGATTGCGCTGCTCCTTCGGATACATGAATTCGCCATCGGTTTCCTGGTCCCACCAGGTGTAACCGAGATAGGGATTCACGAAGAGGTTCCCCTGATGCATGTGGCAGTTCATGCATTGGCTGGATGGGATCGAGCGCGTGAACTGGTGCATGACCGGATGTCCCCGCTCCGTTTTCGGAATCGTCTTGTCGGCGGTGAACGTGAGTCCCTGGTGGCCGTATTTGCTCCACCAGCTGGAATTCGTCGGAGAACGATCATTCGCGTAAACGACATGACAGGCCGAGCAACCGCTCGAACGATAATCGCCCGCGTGATCGTTTGAGCCAAGAAAACCGAGGAGCGGATCGTGCAGCCTTGTTTTTTGGATGCCCAGGAAAACCGGGTCGGTGCGGTTCAGCGTGCCGAGCCCACGCTCGGACAAACGCCGCAGCGGTTTGCCGTTTGGTTCTTCCGTCGTCGGAATCCCGAGCTGCAATTGTTTTTCGCCGCCCTTCTCGAAGATGCGCAGGATGTTTCCCGGGTTGCTCAGATTGAAGCGCGGGACCGGATCGAGAAACGGCAGGATGCCGTGGACCTTCGTGTCGTTAGGCGTGACCGGCGTGTAATTGTTCAGGCGGAGCGGCGCGCCGTCCGAGCCATAGGCCTGGCCGAAGCGGTAATTCTTCAGCCAAAAACCGCTATTATTATAGAGTGCGGCGCCCCAGAGCATCGCGCCGTGATTCATCATGCTGTGATCGACGCGGTTAATGATGTTGTCATGGCAAAGGCCACAGGCCTGCTTCGCGACGCGGAGGTCGCCGGGATTCATGAACCGGATGAACTCGGCTGATTCGTGGTTCAGCCAGACATTCGAGTTCGGCGGATTCGCGGACGTTTTCCAGAATTCCTTGTGCCGCGGTGGAACATGCGCCTGATCTTTCGCCAGGCCCCGCGCCGGGTTGCCGCCATGGCAATCGGTGCAACCGAGAACCACGTGCGAGGCCTGGTGCATTGGCTCCACGCCGCGGTGGCATTGGATGCAGCCGGAGCTTTTTGCATCGGCGGCGGCCTGCGATTGATCGATGAGATTTTGGCGTGGACGGGCCGACGGCTTCGTGACGGAAAAATTCGGCGGGAGGGAAGTCGCTGGTCCGTAACCGGAAGTTGCTTCTTCAGTTTGAGCCGTGAGGGAGGCTGCCGCCACCACTGCTAGAACCGTGGCGCAAGAAAGGGAGAAACGTCCAACGTTCAACGTCCAACGTCCAACGTTCAACTGAAGAGGGCGTCGGCGCGGGTTCATCGCTTGTTTCGTTTCGCAGTGCGAATGCTCGCAGCGAAGATTTTGATCAACGCTTCTGTCTCCGCGATGAGTGGATCAATCTTTCGAGGCGGGACAAGAGGAACGCGATGAACCAGGCGCAACCATCGTCGGGCTTCACGAATCTCTTTCAGACACAGACCCAGTTTGTGAATGAAATCCCTTCGGGATTCCGCTCCTTGCACCTCTCCGTGGTTCGCGAGCGGCGAAGTTCCGCATCGCAAGAGTTGGTTCGCCACGTGGCGCCCCGCCGGACTAGCTGGTAACGCGTCGACTAAACGAATGATTCGAACCGCGTATTCAAGCAACCGTTCCTCAAGATCAAACGTTATCTCGCCGACGGTCGCCGCGCTTTCCTCTCTTCGTTGGACGTTGGACGTTGGACGTTGAACGTTGGACGTTCTGCCTTTCAACACCTCGCCGTACTCTGCGCCCGGCTCTTCGTTAACTCTCCCAATGTTCCTCTTCATCAGTAGGTCAGCGTCAGCGTTAAAATTCCGCTGTAGAGAAAATCATCGACCTTCCCGGGACTCGGCCCCGGATAACCAAAAACCGGATTGGTGTTCGCGCGGTAAATATCCTTGTAACCGGCCCCCGGAATCAGAAACCCTGCGCCGGCGGTAATAATAATGTTGTTCGTCAGCAGCGGCCGATATTGAACCCCGAGACTGCAATCGAGCCCGATCGCGTTGCTCGTGTGGTTCGTCATCAACACCTGCCGGATTGTTTCCGTCTCCGCCATCCAGATGTAGTTCACGTTCAGGAACGCCTTCAGCTTCGGCGTGATGTCGGCATCGTTTCCGTAACCGACGATAATCGTTCCCGGGTTCACGAAGTTCGATTGCCCTTCGCTCTTGCTTGTGCGCAGATCGATCACCAGGCTGTCGCGCTGCTTAAAGTTCACCGACGTGCCGCCGAGATTGAATCCCTGGTGCACGAAAAAGCTGAACGGCCCGCCCACGAAAAACGGCTTGTCGAAAATTGTGTCGAAGCCGGTCGCGTTCGAGTCCCGCGGATTGCTATCGCCGCTGGCGTAAAAGCCCGAGAGCTTGAAGCGCAACCAATCCTTGTCGATCGATAGCTCGAGCGCGGCCATTTGCGCGTTGATCGAAACCCGCTGCTGCGCGATCCCGTTGAACCCGTCCTCACCCAGCACTTCGTAGAGGGCGTGGGTGATGTTCAGCCGTCCGATGTGGCCGTCGCCGGTCCACCCCAGGTAATACGACTGCACATAATGATTGCGCACCGCGCCGATCGGCGCTGGCCGGGTAATGAAATCGTTCTTGTCGTAGTGTCGCGACCCTTCATCGAAGTTCGCATGGAAGCTGAGCTGCGCCGTGTAGCCTTTCGCCAGGAAATCCTGCCGAAAAAGGTTCAGGATAATGATGCGCTGATCGCGCGCGTCGAACTTGTTCAGGTCGGAGTAAGTGTCCTTCTCGCGCATGTCGAACGCGATCACGTTGTATTGCCAGCGGTTGTTGTCGTAGTTGCCGAAGAGACGCAGGCCGAGATTCGAGTCGTTGAAAATGAAGCCGCGGAAATCGCTCACGAACGGCTGGATCCCGAAGCGCGAGGAAAGGAAATCGTAATTGTTCGTCAGGTCGCGGATGTGGATTTCGCCGAACGCCTCCTGGAGCGCGTACCAATCTTTTTGCCGCGTTGTGTACCGCGACCCGGCGAGATCGCGTGGCAGCCGCGTCAGGCCTGGCCCGAGTCCGGACGTGGGATCGCCGAAGGGCGGAAATGTGGGGACGGGTGGCGGCCCGCTGAAACCCGGTCCGCGCGGATCCGGATCGAGCGCATTGTTTTCCTTCACCCGGATGTAGTTCTGGTTCGCGACGAACAGGAGCCGCACCGCCCAAACGACCGGCTTGAACGCGGTCTCGCCCTTGAACAGATCGATGCCGATTGAGAAATCGTTCGAGAAAAAAAGCTGTTCGCTGCGGCCGAAGAACTCGGAGCTGTTCGGGCGCGCGGTACTCACGCCGCTCGGGATGGGAAGCTTTCGCGCTTCGAACTGGAAGAAGTCGTTTAGCGTCAGGTTGAGAAAAATGTCCTGCCCGATGATAGGCGCGTCGCCCTTAAGCGTGCTTTGCAGATAGGGATGCCAGAAGCGCAACCGGCCGGTTTGATAGGGCGTCTCGGTGCGTGGATCGGCGTAACGTTGCCACTGGCCGAACCCGATGAACCACCGGTTTGAGACCGGCTCCGATCCCGGCAAAAGACCGGCGCCGTTTTCCGAATCCGGATACTCTTCGTAATCGAGCTTGTGACGGTCCGGCGTCATCTCGCGCACGCCGCGCCGCGGCAATCCGAGTGACCGCGGCGCGGCCCCACCGTCGTATCCGGGTGGCTGCGGCAGGATCGGCGGATACAGGTCCGGGGGTTCGATCGGCTCGAGGAGGTTGCCGCCGCCCGGATCAGGATTGAATTGCGAGGGCGGCAGGGGCGGCTCGAGGATCTGTTCCTGGCCGAAGAGATAACGGCGACTCGGCCGCCACCGGGGCCTCACCCGGTAGCCGTTGATTTGCACATCCGCGGCGCGCTGTTCGCGAACGATTTCCACCTTCGTGTCTTTGCTGTCGCTAAGGTCGATTTCGACTCGGCCGATTTTCCACCGCGCCGGTTTCGTATCAGCGGTCGCGTCTTTGTTGTCGCCCAGATCGATTAAGAGGGGGGCACTCTTCTTCCGTGCGCGCGGCCGTGGTGCCCCATTAACTTCGACCCGCGCACCCTCGTTCGCTGCCGGACTATCGTCGCCTTCCAGGCGGAAATTGCCTCCCGCGAAAGCCAAAACGGCGAGGCCCCAAAGCAGGCGTCTGCTTTGCGCACCGCTCATTGGCCGAGACGAGGGCATAGGGAGGCGAAGAATGCCGGAAACGCCTTGGCATTAGCAAGCTTAAGGGCGTCGCGGAAAAAGCGGGATTTTGATAGCCGAAGCTCCGCGTTTCTAGTATGAAACCGGGCCCCGTGAGATTCCGCGCCCGATTGTTCGCCGCCGCCGGCCTGCTCCTCTGTCCACTCCTGGCGAAGGCGCAGCTCACGGCGGTCGACGTCCAGACGATCATCGACCAGGCCACTACTCGCGCCCTCCAGATTTCGCCCAACAGCGTGATCGCGGTAACCGATCGCGAAGGTGACGTGCTCGCGGTTTGGAGCGTCAACGGCACGCCACCAAGCGCGCTCGATATTTCCAGCTGCGTCTCAAAGGCCGGCACGGCCTCCTATCTCAGCAGCAACCAGAACGCGTTCACGTCCCGCACGGCCGGGTTCATCATCCAGCAGCATTTTCCGCCGGGCGTTCGCAACACCTCGCCCGGACCTCTCGTCGGCGTCGGCCTTTCCAATCTGTTTACGTCCGATATCAACAAGTTCCGCGCGCCGGGCAGCGTGATCACTTTCAGTTCGACGCCCGGCCTAACGATCGTGCCCGTCTTCGGCACATCGCTCGATGGTTCCCCCGGCGGGGTGCCGCTCTACAAGAATGGAATTCTCGTCGGCGGGATTGGAGTCACCGGTGACGGCGTGCCGGGACCGCTCATCTTTCGGTCGCAAGATCCGTTCGCGTTTATTGCCGGCTACGATGTCGACGAAGAAATCGCACTCGCAGGCCAGACCGGGTTCCGGCCGGCTCGCTCCATTCAGGCTAACAACGTTTACATCAACGGGATCGCGCTCCCGTATGTGTTGTCGCCGGCTGCGAATGTGACCGGGACTACTCAAGGCGCGGCTGCCCCCGGGTTCGCCGTTCAAGCCGCGCCGGCGCCGTTCCCATACCCGATCGCGACATTCGGCGGTGTCCTGGGAGAGATCCGGCAGCCAATCCTAGGAGATCCGGTTCCTGGAACGATCAATGGCCAGCCGCGTCTGACTGCTGCGGAGGTCGCGAGCATCATCAATTTCGCCGCGACGCGCGCCCGCACCACTCGCGCCGGTATTCGCCTGCCGATCGGCGTGCCGATGCAGGTCTTCATCACCGTTTCAAATTTTCCGAACAACCCGGCGGTGCCGCCCACCTGTCTCGGCGCGTTTCGGACCGGCGAAGCGACGCTCTTCAGCTGGGACGTGGCGGTGCAGAAGGGCCGCACCGCGGTCGGCTTCTCGAATAATTCGTTCGCCATGTCCACCCGCACCGTTGGTTTCCTCGCCCAGACAAAATATCCGCCGGGACTCGATGTGCAGCGTCCCGGACCATACTACGGATTGCAGGAGCAATACTCCGGCTTCAACCGCGCCGCGCTCCCGAATTACGTCCTCGATTCCTCCGGACTCGACACCCGCTTCCCGAACGGCATCACGATTTTCCCCGGTGGTTTCCCGCTTTATCGCAACGGCCAGTTGATCGGCGCTATTGGGATCAGCGGTGACGGCGTCGACCAGGACGACATCGTCGGCGCGTCCGGCACCCACAATTTTCTCGCGCCCTTCTCGATTCGCGCCGACCAGTTCGCCTATCTCGGCGCGCGGCTTCCTTACGCGAAGTTCCCGCGCGACCCGGACGGCACTGATGGGAGCGTGGAGTATCCGCC
>JALYIN010000218.1 GCA_030775765.1 Verrucomicrobiota bacterium | reverse complement strand
TTATAGGGCGGGTCGAAGATCACCAGGTCAGCCCGCACGCCCGCAGCAATCAGCTCCCGCATAAAATCGGCTGCTTCCATGTGGCACTGGGCTCCGGTATTCGGGTTGAGATCGTTCGTGTACGTCGCCCAGCGCTTATTCCGCGCAAACGGATCAACCGACACTTTCGATTTGAGCAGATACCCCTGCACAAAACCCGCGATAGGCGGGACATTGAAAGTGTTAGCGGAGGCCATCGCCCAAACCGTCGTCATTTTGGCGCAGTCGTGGCTCCGTTGAGACGTTACGCCACCTCCCCTATTTCCCCTCTTAGACCTATTTCGCGCTGTTTGAGAAACACGAACAGGATAACGGGATCGCCGTAATACCCGTTTGAGTGCTTCTGACTGGCGCGAGCCATTAAAGCCGTGGAAGATTGAGCGCGTCTTCGCGACGGCTTCTTTTAGAACCGCCGCATTCGATTGATTATCCGAAGGGGTTACGTCAATCGTCGATTCGACGTTCTCATCTTGAGACCTGTTACAGTGTGGAGTAACCTTCCGCAGGTCTAGGTCGGAGGGATACTGTTTTATTTGTATTCATTGTATTGTGTCATAGTTATCTCCTCCTTCCCTTTCTTCTTCGTACGGATTTCAAGCTACGCAACCAACTATTTTTCGGATGATAGGTGCGCCCTTGGGCGTAGTTCCGGCGGGTATCCCGCGAAATTGACGCGATGTTCGCCGATAGGAAATTCATGGGAGACACCTCCGCGTGGGCGTTTCAGTAGAGTCGGTGATTCCTTTGTCACGGCCGGTCTTACTTCTAACCTCGCAAGGCATCGGAGGAGGCCTATCACCTTTCTTGTATCGCTCGTATGCAGCGACCAAAGATGCGTAATCGATTACCGTTTCCCGGCCGCGTTGGCCTTCTTCAACGATTTCAAGCCAGGGAGATTCGCACCGACCTTTGCGCGACCAGTAGAGCCAGCGCTGGACCAGCTTAGGCATACTGAGCATCGCGAACGCCTGCCGTTTCGTCACGGCAAGCGGTCGTAACACGCTCGGTATGGTCTGGCTCTGAATCACGCATAACTTTACGTCCAATGGACGGAAACTTCGCGGTCACCGCACAGAGCTTGTGTGTCCGGAAAGTTCTACTGACGAGCCGCGCTTACTGTGGCCTAACGAATGGTTATCTGCGCTTTTTCCCCACGACGCTATTCTTGCGCTTCAGTTCCGCACCAAATATCTTCTGTAACCTTCGAAGCGTTCGTTGATTCGCCTGGGTTGGTTTTTTGTTTGCAGCTGTCAGAACTTCATCTGCCGTCTTCGCCATGTCGGAATTGAACGCAACAGGGTTACCCTTCCAGTCCTTCGGCGGACGTTGAGAATCTAGCAGCACTTTGGCGGTCCTGTGATAAACCGTGCCTTTGTTCGCCGCTGCTATGATTTCGACCGCTTCCGCCATATCGCGGAAAACCTTTCCGTCACCCTGTCGCAACGCTGCCTTCAATACATCGAACAAATGAGTCTTCAGCGATTGAGCGCCGATTAAAAGAGGCTTGTCCTCTGCAACCTGCAAAACGTAGTCGAATGCGATATTTGAGTTCGGCTCCCAGGTCGCTGCGATTGGACCATACTTGGCTAGTAACAAACGTTCGCGAGGTCCAAATGCCGCTGAAAAGTCCTTATAGCGAGGATTGGCGAGACTGGACGGATGCGGTCGCCGTCGGACGGGCTTTTTCGCACTCCGTTTACCTTTCTTCGTCGTCATCGGTTCTTCTTGCGAGCATCCCTTTGGTCAACGTTTTGGCTCTATTTTCCAAAACGCTTCTGCCTTTTGTTTCGAAACGAGTTGACGATAGTTTCGAAAAATTACCGCCGGGCTGTTACCTGCTTCCGCAGCAGTGAGATTTTCATTTTGATGAAAAGCGAAATGATAAGAGCAAAAACAATCCCGCGCACCGTTGGCGGGCAATGCGAAAACGTCATCACGACCGCCGAATTGTCGAGCTCCGTTCACGTAGACTTCAATTTTCTCAATGTCGCGGTGCCACTGGTTGTCACGGCGAGAAGTGAGGCCCCCGTGACTTCGGTATCTGTTCAGCCATTTCTGTAAATTCGGTGAAACGGTCACACTTCGCCGCTGTCGAGTCTTCGCATGACCAGCTTTGATTAAAATTAGCCCTTGGCTGATATCCGACCATTCGAGCAGAAAGAGTTCGGATGTTCGTAAGCCAGCAAAAAATTTCACAGCCAGCGCGACTACGATTTCCGGTGCCACTTGCTCGGCAATATTGAGGAATTCCGCAATGTCATCCGGTTCGAGGATTGTTTTTTCTTCATGCTTCTCTGTCGGTCGTTCGATTCCCGCAAGCGGGTCTCCCACAGTCCAGCCTCGCCGGAACGCAAATCGGAACAGAATGTTCAAGTCCCGTAGATAGTTTTTTCGGGTAGTGCCCTTGAATCCTTCTTGATTCAGCCAGGATTCAATGGCGTCCGAACTGACCTCATGCGCTTTTTGGTCCCCGAAAGCTTTTTCGAACCTGGCCAAATTAATCCGCAGACCCTTTAGGTGGCGCTTGCTGCGACCAGCCTCCAGTTTTGAAGCGTTCACTGCTGCGATAATCGCAGAGACGGTGCGTTCTCCCTTGGAAGGCTTTGCCTTTTGCAGAAAGAACGCGGCGGATTCGGAGAGAGTTCCCCTTCCATCGAGCAATCGAATGGCCGCCGCCGCATCCGCGATATGCCTGCCTGACAACTCGAATCCTGCCGCCCCGGCTTTTGCCTTAAGCGCGATGGGGGTCTCCCGATGCGCCCGGTGGGCCTGTCCCTCGCCGTGAAACCACTCCCTCGCCTTCGACGCGGTGGGAAAGCTTTTTCTTATCCGCCGGGAGCTCCCCGTGAAGCGCGTTCCCAAGCTGATAATCCACGACTTCTCGCCTCGTCCGTTTACATCGGCGTAGCAGTTTACGCCGGATGGTAAATCACGAATTGAAGCCCGAGCCATCGGATATTATCCGACAACTTTCCGACAAACGCAACTCCTTAGGGGAAATGGCGGACTGTAAATCCGCTGGCTTACGCCTTCACTGGTTCGAATCCAGTCCTGCCCATTTCCTAGCGGGCGAACGGGTCTACTTTTTCTTCTTCGAGCCGCCGCGCTTCTTGCCGGCGGCTCTCTTGCCGGCGCTCCGCTTCTTCGAACCACCCGACTTCTTACCGCGGCTCCTGCTGGATTTACCGCCGCCCGATTTCTTCCCGCGAGCCTTGCTGCCGCTGGCCTTGGCTTTGCCGCGCGCCTTTGCAGCGGACGGCTTGGATTTCTTCGCGGCCTTTTTCGGAGCGGCCTTTTTGCTGCTTTTCGCTGCGGCTTTTGCCGGCTTTTTCGCTTTGGCAGCGACCGCTTTCACGGCCTTCTTGACCTTGAACGCGCCAGTGCTCTTGGAGCCTGCCGCTCGGCCGACGAGGCCCCCAATTACCCCGCCCACCACAGTGCCGACTGGACCCGCGACGCTGCCCAGGACAGCGCCTGTCGCTATTCCGGCCGTTTGCTTGGAAATCGGTGGGATCTGGACGTCCTCGGACTCTGAGCCGGGCTTGTCATTGGATTGTTGATTTTCTTCCGCCATAAACGTTCGCTCCTTTGGGAAATGGTTTGTTTGATTGTAATTCGCATGAGGCGTCGCGTTTAGCCGCACGCACTCGCAATTATTCAGGATTAGGCGGCGGAAGCACCTCCCCGGGGAATGGTGGGAACAAAACGTTCTCCCTTTCCACGGAGGCGCCACGGCTGAGGAAGAAACCCTGCAGCTCGGGAGTGTAGAATTCCTTGTTCTTCCCGGGATTCAGTCCCAGGAAAATTCGGCCGCCGGGATTGAGTTGGCGTTTCAGATCGTCGAGGAAAAATTCCCATTCGGGCGGACCCCACCACCAATCGCGTTTGCTATCGCGGTTGAAATCGATCGAGAAGGCGGTGACCCAATCGAACCTGCGGCCGAGATCGGGCAGGGGCTCGAAGGGCTGGATCGTCCAGACACGGCGCTCGACGTGAAACAGATCCAACAACTGGGTGAAAAGGGGGAACTCATCGATATCCAAACCCAGGCAGGTGTGCCCGAGTTGCTGGAGGACGAAGAGGAAAAAGCCGCCGCCGCAGCCGAGATCGAGGACCGACTTTGGCCCGCAGCGCTGCAGCTCCAGGTCCTGCGCGCGAACGATGTTCAGCCGCAGCCAGCGCCGGACGTCGGCGTATTTCGCGTAATGCTCGTTCGACGCGGCGTGCTGCGCCTGGATCGCGGCCAGTTTCCGCTGGTCGATCCGGGCATAGATCGGCTCGAGCGGGACCGGATGAATGATACGCTCGGCCCGGCGCCAAGCCCGCCGATACATCAGCGGCTGCGCGAGCTTCGCGATCTTATGGGTAAACTTCATCCCGAAGGGGGACCGCCCAATCAGCGATCGTGCCCTGCCAGAATCAAGTGCGCTAAGGCGCTGGGTTTAGCGGCCGCGCCGCTGGTTGCCGCCGCCATCGCGACGTCCACCACCGTAGCCACCACCACCGCCGTAGCCGCCGCCACCACCGCCGCCG
>JALYIN010000217.1 GCA_030775765.1 Verrucomicrobiota bacterium | reverse complement strand
CGCTCGCGCTGTGGCTCCTCGCCAACGGACTCTTGCGCGGTTGGAACATCGAGGAACGAAAGCGACGTTGGGTGGCGTTTCTGGCCACGCTGGTCTGGGCGATTCATCCCGTGCATACCGCCGCCGTCGCCTACATTTCTGGCCGGGCCGATCCGCTGGCGGCGATGTTCGGTTTCCTCGGGCTTTATTTCGGCATTGGCGCTACGCCGCAGATTCGCGCGAATCGGTGGCTGCTCCTAATCGCCACCACTGCTCTGTTTCTCCTCAGCGCGCTCAGCAAGGAAACCGGTCTTATCTTCCCCGCCTTATGGCTGGCAATCCTTCTCCTCCGAAAATCCTGGAAGCAAGTCCTGCCGGCAGTCGTTGCCGCTCTCTTCGTCGCGGTGAGTTATGTGAGTCTGCGATTGCCGGCCGAGCATTTTCCCGCGCCGCGTCTCCGGGCGCCCGCGCCCTTACTCGTCAGGCCGATTATTTTCGCCCGCGCCTTTGCTGAATACACCGGCCTGCTCGTGTTCCCCGCCAATCTCCACATGGACCGCGATGTGGAATCGCACCCGTTCGGACCGAGCGAGGCGAGTTTGCGCGGAGCGGCCTGGCGCGAACTCCAGACATTGCTGGGCATCGTCCTCATAGGGGCCGCAATTTACTGGCTCATTCGCAGCCGCAGAACAAATCCCGCCATCTTTGCCTGCCTCGTCCTTGCCGCGCTCGCTTACGTTCCGGTCTGCGGTGCGTTTTCCCTCAACGCCAGCATCGCTGAGCACTGGCTTTATTTGCCGGCGGCGTTTCTTTTTCTCGCGGTAGCCCTGGCGATCTCGCAACTGCGTGTTCCCTCTCCGGCCCTCGCCGGCCTCGTGGCTTCGTGGGTCGTGGTCCTCGGCGCGCGCACTTTCGTCTACACCCACGATTGGAAAAATCAGCGCACGTTTTTGGAACGGACAATCGCGGCCGGCGGAGATTCGCCCCGGATGCTGATCAATCTCGCTAGCCAGGAATTGCATGAAGGCCAGCTCGATTCCGCGAAGAAACATCTCGACCTGGCGCTGGAAAAGGAACCGAACCAGCCGTTCGCGGTCATTGGCCTGGCGGTCGTCGCAATCCGGAAAGACGATTACGCGACAGCACGCGAAATCCTCAACCGCGCCAAGGACCTGCCCGTGGTAGATGCGCAGGCCCACGAGCTTCTTGCGATCCTCGAAATAAAGGAACACGATCGCGTGGAGTTGCTGCGCTTCCGGCTCGCCTCACGCACCGGGCCGCCGAACTGGCGGATCGAGCGCCGCTACATCGAGGCGCTCGACGAGACCGGCCACACGCCCGCCGCGATTCGAGAACTGGCGGCCTGCCTCAAGACGCAATGGTATCGGGCCGAATCGTGGCAATTGCTCAGCAAGCTCTTCACCAAAAGGGGAGCGACCCGCGAAGGAACGGATGCATTCGATCAGGCCAAAGATTACGACGTGCATCTGATGGAGCACGCCGAAGTGCCGCAGCCTTGATCCTTCGTCATTCTGAGCGGAGCCCAGCGGAGTCGAAAAATCTCCGACTATTCTCCGTCGCGCGTTGCTGCCGGAAAAGTCAGAGATCCTTCGAGGCTCAGGATGACAAACTTGAGGCATTGATCGCTTCGATAAAGGCCGGCAAATATCGCCGTGCTTTGACTTCGCCCACACCGCGTATCTGCCTCCCCGCTTCCACGGACGCCGGCTTTAGCCGCGCAAAGGCGCGCAACGTTTCGTCGGGGAAAATGATGTAGGCCGGTACGTTCCCCTGCTCGCGCGCCAGATCGAGCCGCAATTTTCTCAAGCGCTCCAGGATTGCAGCATCGACGGGTAGCATTTCCTCCAGCGACGCTTCCTTCGTTCTCGGTCTTCGCGCAGCACTTCTCTCCGACGCGCTTCGCTGCGGCCATCGCAGTTGATAATCATCGCGGCCCTTCATGACTTCGTCGCCACTCCGGGTCAACGTCACCATTGGATATTGGCCGCCGCTGGACACCAGCATGCCGGCATCCTGCAGCTCACGCAGGAGCTGGTTCAGGTAGGAGACCCCTTCGGTCTTCAAGAGTCCATAGGTCGAAAGCCGGTCGAGCTGGGCGTTCAGGATTTCCTGGGAACGGCTGCCGACCAGCGTTTGCACAATCCGGCCCCGACCAAATCGCGGCTGCCATTTACCGTCGATTCGCGCCGACATTCGCGCCACAGCGCTCAGCGCCTTCCGCACAATGAGCGCTTCTGCCTCCGTCGGCGAGCGGGCCGGGCCCGCGGTCTGGAGACAGATGTCGCAGTTGCCGCAGCGCGCCGGATCGCTTTCGCCGAAGTAACGCAGGATCGCCTGCTGCCGGCATTCGCGCGCGTAGGCGAAGTCGATCATCATTTTCAACTTGGCCCGATCGCGCCGCTCTTTTTCTCGAAGCTTCACGGCATCGAGCTTGAGCTGGTGGCCGCGCACCTCGGGCTGGAGCACGCGGGTCCCGCGCACGCGCTTTCCCGGAATATCGAACCGGTCGATGTAGCCTTCGCGATCGAGAACGTGGAGCGAGGAGCTGATCATCATGTCGCTTCGCTCGTCCCCCAGCCGCAGCGCCATTTCCTTGATCGAGATCTGGAGCTCGTGCTTATCGTCCGCCTCGCGCCGCAGCATTTCATACATCTGCGCGATGAATTCGAGCGGCGGATTGCTGCCTTCGATGAAAAATTCCTGCACGCGGGTATCGGCGTGATTGAACAGGAGATCGCAGGTGGCGGCTTCGCCGTCGCGGCCCGCGCGCCCGGCTTCCTGGTAATAGGCCTCGACGCTGCCCGGCACATCGAAGTGGACGACGAACCGGATGTCCGCCCGATCGATCCCCATCCCAAACGCGTTCGTTGCCACGACGATGTCGCGCCGGCCTTGCATGAACTCGTTCTGGGCCTTCTCGCGCTCGTCGTCGTTCATGCCGCCGTGGTAAAGAATGCTTGAGATGTTCGCGAGCCTGAGAGTCTCGGCGACGGCTTCCACGCGTTTTCGCGTCGAGCAATAAACGATGCCGGTTTTGTGGTCGCGAATGAGCGCGTTCAAGCGCTCGTATTTTTGCGCCTCGTTTGCGACGGGCGTGATCAGCAGTTTTAGATTCGGCCGAGCGAATCCCGCCACGAATTCCCGCGGCTCCCGCAAAGCGAGATGCGTGAGAATATCACGGCGCACTTCCGGCGTGGCGGTGGCGGTGAACGCCGCTACCTGCGGACGCCCGAGCGTTTCCAGCACCTGGCCGAGCCGAAAATAATCCGGGCGGAAATCGTGGCCCCACATCGAAAGGCAATGCGCTTCGTCCACGGCGAAGAGCGCGATTGTGCTCTGGCCGAGCGCCTCGAGAAACGACCGGCTACGGAAACGCTCTGGCGCAATGTAAACCAGTTTGAATTCGCCCCGGGCTAGGGCGCGAATCCGCTCCTGCTGTTCGCCGAGGCTGAGCGTGCTGTTAATCAACGTCGCTGAAATCCCGCGGCGCTGCAGCGCATCTACCTGGTCTTTCATCAGTGCGATCAACGGCGAGACGACCACCGTAGTTCCCTCCAGCAGCAGCGCCGGCAATTGATAACAGAGCGATTTTCCGCCGCCCGTCGGCATGACCACGAGCGCATCCGAACCGCCGACGATGGCGGTGATCACTTCCTCCTGAGCATCGAGGAATTCACGGAAGCCAAAATATTTTTCGAGGACGTCGTGAGGGGTCATCGGGATTTCCATTGTGGCGGGTCAATCATCGGTGCACAAGGATCGGTCGTGCTAATCGAATTCACAAAACGCGCCGATGGCCGAACTGTCCTGCGCTGCTTGCGCGCCGACGGATCCATCACCTGGCAGCGCAACGATGACCAGAACGCCCGCTTTTTTCCGCTGCATGATTTGACGCATTACTCGGTCGAAACCGAGCTGGGCTTTGCTCGTGGATTCTTCGGCCTGATCGCGGAGGGCTGGAACATCGACGAGACGACAGGCAAGACCGCGCGGGGTGCGTTGCCAAATGAAGCACTCGAAGTTGAATACCTTGTCTCCGCATTGTCGGCGGAGCGCGCAGGAGGCGT
Organism: Verrucomicrobiota bacterium; assembly: GCA_030775765.1. Taxonomy (GTDB): domain Bacteria; phylum Verrucomicrobiota; class Verrucomicrobiia; order Chthoniobacterales; family UBA10450; genus AV80. The sequence continues at coordinate 209 of JALYIN010000217.1, read as the reverse complement.
TGTGGCTTCCGCGGGCGAGTTCAATCCATTGGCCGCGACCTTCGCCAGCGCGAAAGGAATGCCGCCGCCTCGTCGATTAACAGACGAGGAGTTGGTCAAAGTTCGAGCGCGCTTCGAAGAGCTTGCTGGTAGATGGCGCGCGCTCCCGCCTGACGCCACCCTGGAGTTGGTCTTCCCTCTTCTGTAGCCGCGGCCCTGTGGGCCGCGCG
>JALYIN010000216.1 GCA_030775765.1 Verrucomicrobiota bacterium | reverse complement strand
TTTGCGGACTCGGTTACTGGGTCGTGCTGGGTGTCGCGGTTGCTCTCACCACGATGATCCTGCTCTTGGGCCGCCCACTGGAACGCCTGGCCGAAAAGCTGTTCCACCGCCATTCTTCCGGCCCGCCGGACCACAGCGTCTGATCGGGAGAGACGCTAACCCGCGCTCGTGCCTACAGCCGCAAGTGCGACGCTTTCCAGCCGCGCTCGGATCGCAGCTCAAATCTCGGCCGTCGAGACGCGTGGCCAAGGCACGCGCGCCAGACCCAGGCGATGAGGACCAGTTGCAAGGGGAGGCGCGCCCACAGCATCCAGGACGGCACCGCATTGTCACCGATCACCATGCCGATCGAGATCGCGTAAACGTTCGCCGGAAAGATGGCGATCAGTAACGCGATCAACCACCAGCCGGCGGCGCGCCGGGTAGAGCGAAAACAAACGCCGAAACCGCCGAGGATTTCCGCTGCTCCGCTGACGGCGATCATGGCGGCGGGCCACGGAATGGAGGGCGGCATGATCGCGAGGTATGGCCCGGGCGCGATGAAATGAGCGATGCCGGCGAGGACGAAGAACAGCGCGAGCGCCAGGCGCGAAAAAGAAGACATGGATTTATTCCGCGCGGGTTCCAAGGAGAGCGGGAGCGACAGGCAAGTCGAAGTAGAAATTGCTCCCCACGCCGACGGTGCTGTTGACGCCGATCGTTCCGCCATGCGCGGTAACGATCGCCTTGACGATGGCCAGGCCCAGGCCCGCACCGCGGCGATCGGCGGAATCAGCCTGCCAGAATCGATCAAAAATCCGTTCCAGGTTTTCCGGCGAAATGCCGGGCCCGGAATCGATCACGGAAAAGCGCACCGTCCCATCACCGCCCGCGGCGGCCACGCGGACATCGCCGCTCGCGCCGGTGAATTTCACTGCGTTCACGATGAGGTTCGAAAAGACGCGCAGGATGCGCTCGTAATCGGCGAGCACGGGCGGAAGGCCGGGCTCGCACTCGGCGATCAATCGCATCTGGTGGCGTTGCGCGAGCGGCTGGGACATTTGGATCGCATCGTTGACCAGGGTCTGCGCGCTCATTGCCTTTGGATTAATCGACATCTTGCCTGCTTCGATCTTCGCCACTTCGAGCAGGTCTTCGATGAGGAGGTTCATCAGGTCGACGGCGCCCTGCATACGCTCGAGCACCTGCCCGTTTTCTATCGCGTCGAATCCTTCCGCCACCAATTGCGCGCCCATCTTGATAAAGTTTAGCGGCGTCCGCAGATCGTGCGCGACCACGGCCAGCACTTCCTCGCGGGCTCGGACCGCGTCCTGCGCCGCGCGCACGGCAGAGCGCAATTTGATTTCACGCATCGCGGAAGCGGCCAGCTCACTCAGGATCTCGATATCCAGCGCGGACCAGGCCCGCGGTGCGAAATCGATCGCGCAAAAACTTCCGATTGCCTGGCCGCCGTCGGTGATAAGCGGAATGCCCGCGTAAGCGCGCACCCCGAGCGATTGCACCGTCGGGATCTCGCGGAACACCGGATCCGCCATAGTGTCGTCAATAACCAGCGGCCCGGATGAGACGATCGCGTGATGACAAAAGGTGCCGCCTTCGAGCTGCCGCGTCGTGGCCAGCGGTTCGCCAAAGCCGAAACAACTCTTGTAAAAATCGCGCGTCCGATCGACGAGCGAGATAAAAGTCGACGGCACCCCGATCAATTTCGCCGCGAGCCTCGTCAGCCGGTCGAAGCTTTCTTCCGGGGGCGTATCGAGCAAGCCCGTTTGCAAAACCGCCTCGAGCCGCTGCCGATCAGCGATGGCGGATTGCGGGTCGATTGTTGGTGACTGTCTCATCACGGGTGTGGGCCCAGAGACTGGAATGGTTGGAAGCTGAATTGCCAAGAGTTCCCTTTTCTAACGCCTTCGCCGAATTTTTTCCGGACGCATCAGTGAGTATATCAGTATATCACTCCATTCATCATCGCTCTATCCGGTGAGTTCGGTTGCGAAATCCCGCGGATTCGTCAGCCCGGATTATCGTAAACCGAGCAAGCCGGCGATGAGCCAGGCGCCCCAGGCGGTCAGGATCACGCCGGTGGCGGAGCTGAGCCAAAGGCCGCGGGGCAGAAGTTTTTCCAGGCCGACGATTAGGGAGAGCGCGGCGATCCAGAGAATGTTCATGACGCCGGCGACGAAGAGCAGACCCATCAGCGCCCAGCAGCAACCGGCGCAGAAGAGGCCGTGCTCGATGCCCATCCGGAACGCGCCGCCCGTGCCTTCGCGCCAGCGCGTCATGATGAAATCGAACGGGGCGCGGCATTGGGTGAGACAAGCGTGCTTGAGTGGAGTGAATTGAAAAACGCCCGCGGCGAGAAGGAGAATGCCGCCGAGCCCTGCGCTCTGGCTGGCCATGGCGGTTGAGAGAAGTGCGTGGCGGTGCAAAAGCCATTGCGCCAACGCGGCCAGGACGCTGAACGCCGTCCAGATCGCAATGTAGCCTGCGACGAAAATAGTTACCGGCACATAGGGCCGCTCCTGCTGGCGCCGATTCCGGCTGACGGCGGCGAAAGTGAGAATCATCGGCGTGGCACTGGGCAACATCATGGCCACCATCATTCCGGCCCACATGAGAAAGAGTGGCAACAGGGTTGAGAAGCCATCGCTGGCACTGCCGCCCATTTGCATGCCGAGACACTCACATACGCCTGTCAGGTTCATGCCGCGCGCTTCACGAATCATGTAGGCCCACGCAGCGGCAGCGATCGCAGCAAGCGCGGCGGCGATGATCCAACGTTCGCGGCGCGGGATCGAAGAAGGCGCGCTCATCGGGCGCGGCTCAATTTCCGTAATGAATGCGCGCCACGAAGCCGGCCTTGTCCGGATACGAGAAACTCATCTCGTCGAGCGCGACGGCGCCTTCGCGGGCGGAGGCGCACTCGGCGGTCTGGAAGATGAATCCGGTACCGTGATTGAGGGCGACTTGTTCCGGATCGCCCGTGACCGGGTTCTTAATTGGCTCGAGGGCGATACGAAGTTTGTCGCCGCCGAGGCGGGTAGAGCTTTGCAGACCGTCGAGGTGGAATTCGAACGGAACGAAGCGTGGCTCCAGCAGGGTGCTGAAGGTGGTGGCGAGAATCTCGAACGGAAGACCGCCGGCGGCGCCGGACCCAATCTGGAGCAAGGCGTCCCGTTGTTCCGGCGACGCTTTCTCGTCGACGAAAAGGCAGACGACGCCGTTGCCTTCGTGAATCGCCTTCGGCCATTTCGCCGCGAACCCAAGTCCAAGCCCATTCAGCGAGAGCCCATCATATTCGCCCTTCTCAATTCGCCAGACGCCGACTCCGTGGCAGAAGCCGGTAGTAGGCGGCGCGGAGAATTCGCACGGACACCCATAATCGCAATTGCAGGCCTGCAGATAATCAGCATCGAAGAACCACTTTTTCATGGAAAATCCTTTCGTCGGTTTAGTCCCTTGGAGCGCGTGCTCCTTTTTCAAAGTTTTATCTGTGGCGAGTGTCGCCTGTCAATTCCGGAGGACTGAGACGTTAGACCGGGAGGGATCGCTTTCCGCGACGATCGATCGCGGTTGGGATTGAGAATATCGGCTCGCCAAGAAAATCGGACTGAGGAGAGAACGAGCGGGGACGCGGCGACGGCGGTGGAACGATCGAGGGTTTCCTTGTGCAAAACGAACGTGTTCGCGAGCATCAACACCACGGCGAAAGCGAGGATAGCGATGATCCAGCGGTCGAGTTTCGGGCCGGTGCGGTGCGTAATCGACGCGTCAGGCGGAACTCGGCTCACAAGTTGAATACCTCGCGGTGTCCATTCGTAGAACCAGGAGAAAAACATCGCCGGGGACGAATCCAATCACCGTCGCCACTACAATCCAGCGTACGACCCATTTCGCGATGTGGAAGAAGGGAAACACTTGCGTCGCCACCTGCACCAACAACCATGCACTTGCTGCTTAAGAGGCCGCGGCGCGAAACACATTACGGCGCCGCAATTCGGCGAAGAAGTTGCGCGGGTTCATCGCACGGTTAGTGCTTCGCTTCGTGCGGCGCGAGATCGGCGACGATTTTTTCGAAGCGCGGATCGCCGCGCAGGGAATCCCAAACGGGCGAAAGCCTCAGTTCTCCGTAGGTGATGCCCGCCGGCATTCTGGCGGAGGCTGCGAGCTGTTCGAGCGCGAGGTCCCTTTCGCCGACCCAGGTGTCGATGAGCGCGAGATTCGTGACGAACGACGGTCCGTCCCAGGCGTCTTTCGAGACGGGAAGAAGTTCGCAGGCGCGTTGGCCT
>JALYIN010000215.1 GCA_030775765.1 Verrucomicrobiota bacterium | reverse complement strand
ACTCTGGAGCGATATAACGCCGCCTTTGCCGAGTACGAGCGGGGCGCGTTCGAAAAAGCCGAACGAATGTTTGCGGCCTTGCGCGATGAAAGACAGGATAAGCCCAGTGCGTTGATGGCGGAAAGGTGCGGCGAGCTGATTATCGACCCGCCTGAGAATTGGAACGGTGTTTATCGTCTTAAAGACAAATGAATCTCGCAACCATCTTCCCCGTTTTCCGCAGCGCGATGACACCGCCTGGCCGCCTGGTGCTCATTGCCCTCTTATCGGTTAGCCTGGCGATTCCCTCGTTCGCTCAAGAGGCGAAACAAACCCCTGCGAAACTGGATCGGACCGAACTAGAGGCGCAATTCAAGAAGATCGACGCTGATCGTACCGCGGCGAAAAACAATACGAAGGAGCACGCTGATGCTGCGAGGAACGCCATGCAGATCGCGTCGGATATTGCCTGGCTGGCCTTCGATGCGGGCAAGTTCGATGAGGCGGCGACATGGTTTGCGACGAGCGCGAAACTGAAGGAGGACAACCATGTTAACGCTCGCGGATACTGGGAGGAATATTATCGAACGGGCGCGGCCGAGCTCGACGGCAAAATCGATGAGCAAATCAAGACCCAGCAGGCTCAGCTGGCCACTGCCGAAGAAGCAAAGAAAGGAATAATACGGCAGCTAATTCACGGTTGGGAGAAACTCCGGTATCTGAACCGGTATAACGCCGTAACCATGCTCGAGCAAATCGCTCGCGACAACAACGACTCTCAAAACCTGCTGAAATATTGCGAGCAGGAACTCGACATTCGCCGTCAGGAGATGGCTTACCTGCAAAAAGCCAGGGCGCCAAAGGAAGAGATCAACGAAAAAACGGCCCAACTTGCGACCGCGCTCGAACGAGTCGCCAGTGCCCAGGCTGACCTGGCTCTCTTCGACAAGGCCGAGAAAAATGGCTTGGAAGCGCTTTCCTTGCGACGCGGGTTGCCCGAGGAAATGGCCGAGCGCAAGCTGGAGGAAAGTCTGGGCTCTCTTGCCCGAATGTACGCCTACAACGTAGGCGATCTGGCGAAGGCGCGCGATTATTTTCAGCAAGCCCTGGAAAGCCTCGAGGCTTCCGCCGCGGTGCGGAAGAAGGCACTTGGTGAAGATCCGTATTACTCCGCCGAACAAAAGGCGGCCATGTCCAAGGAAGAGTTAGCGAAGCATGAAGAGACGCAGGCCCAAACGCGAGACATGAAGATCGCGCTCGATGCCATGTCACAGGCCATGGCTTTGATGAACCTGGGCGAGATCGGCCAGGAGGCAGGGGACTTGAAACTGACTCGTTCTTATTACGAGAAAGCGCTGAAAGTAGGCGAGGAACTTCCCCCGGGTGGTTACATCAACGTGTTCGAGATGTTCCGGGCGCGGATTCGCGCCCGCGTCCTCGGTGACATGGCGTCCTTGCATGCTGAAAGTGGCGAAAGCGATCTCGCGATGAAGGAGCTAAACGAAGCTATTGCCATCAAGCGCAGCATGGGACAAGACGACTGGACGGCGCAATCGCTTATGCAGGCGGCGGATCTCGCATACCAAAAAGGCGATCTGGCGAACGCGCGGCAGCTTCTTATCCAAAGCCGCCAAATTTTCGCAGCGGCGCATAAGCTGAACAGTGTGGTTTCGGCTACCGGGTTCCTCGCGGTCATCGCCCGTGATGAGGAGAAGCTGGATGAAGCGGCGGCGCGCGCGGAGGAAGCTCTCCTTCTGGCCCGAAAGACGGGTAACCTTGCCGCAGTCTCAGGTGCCGCGCGGACGTTCGCGTCGATTCGCGTCAAGCAGAGCAAGCTCGACGCGGCAAAAGCATTGATTGAGGAAGCGCAGGTGGCCGATGCCAGGACCAGTTCCCTGAGCGATCGGATCGCGACTCTTGGAATTAGCGGCGAGATCCTGGAGGCAAAGGGAGAGAACGCCAAGGCGCTGGAGGCCTATGAGGAAGCAGTGAAACTGGTGGAAGGAGTTCGGGCAACGGCGGCGTCTGAGGCCGCGTTCGCTGACGTGAAGCGGAACTACCGCCCCTACGAACGCATCGTCCGCATCCTGATCAAGCTCAATCGGCCGGAGGACGCTTTCGATTACCTAAACCGGGCAAAGTCGAAGAAGCTCCAGGACTCGCTCCGTCTCTCCAGCATGAAGAGCGAAGACAAGGCCGTTCAGGGTTTGCTCGAAAAAGCGAGCGGCGAGGAGAACAAGCTAAAGGCGGCTACGGCCCAACGCGACAGTGAACAGGCCAAGCCCAAAGACCAGCAGGACAAGACCAAGCTCGAGAACTTGAGCCGGGTAGTGGCTTCGACCCAGGCCGAATGCTTTCGCCTGAACGAGCAGATCAAGGCATCCAATCCGCATTGGGAAAAATTCATGACGCTCAATCCGGAATCGCTGAAGAAGGCGCAGAAGCGCATTCCGCCGGAAGTGATGCTTATTCAATACGCGCCGCTGGGGGAGGAGCTTTACGTCTTTCTGGTCACGAAGACGAGCATGAAGATCCTCATCGCTCCGGGCAAGCCGGCGGACCTGTTCAAAAAAATCCTGGCTGTGCGGAAACAAATTACGACCGGTGAATCCGGTGCGCCGCTGACAAAGAATCTGGTGGCACTTTACGATACGCTGATTGCCCCAGTCGAAGGGGATCTGGCTCCGTTTAAGGTAATCGCATTCATCCCCAATGGGCTTCTCTATTACCTTCCGATGCAGGCGCTGGCGAAGAAAAGCGAGAGCGGCGAGGTACGCTATCTAATTGAAGATAAACAGATCGTCTACTTAACCGCAGCCGACGTAATGAATGCGGTTCAGCCGCCTGATGAGGAAAAGGCGAGTCAGGGCATGGTAGCGTTTGGCAATCCCACGGGAGCAAACCTCCCTTCCGCTGAGGAAGAAGTGAAAGGAATAGCCCAGGTCTTTCCCTCAACGGAGGTATTATTCGGGCGGGATGTAACCAAAAAAACCTTGGAAGCGCCGGACCGGCTAAGCAAGCGCATCGTTCACTTTGCCACGCATGGCATCCTGAATGCCTCGACACCTCTCGATAGCTACATTCAATTGGCTGCGGGTGGGTCTCCTGAGTCCGCCCAGCTTACTCTCGGGGAAATTGGCGGCCTTCCTTTCAACAAGGTGGACCTGGTTACCTTGTCGGCGTGTGAAACCGCGGTCGGAAACAAGGAGCCTGACGGCGGCGAGGTCACTACTTTGGCGCACGCCTTCTCGAGTGCGGGAGCAACGACGGTATTGGCGAGCTTGTGGAGCGTGGGCGATGAAAGCACGAAAGAGTTTATGATGGAATTCTATCGTCAGCTCGCAGCCGGCACGTCGAAAGCCGCGGCATTGCAAAGCGCGCAGCTCAAGCTCCTGAAGAACGCGAAGTTCTCTCGCCCGCTTTATTGGGCGCCCTTTGTTCTCATGGGCGATTGGCGGTAGCCGGATTTCAAACTCGACTCGGTTATGCGTCGGGTGCCATAATCGGCGCGGTGAAAAGCATTTCCCTGATTGTGGGCGTGCTGTGTCTCGGCACTTCCACTGCGCTTTCGCAGGCCATCGATAAGATGAAGCCGAGCGGCCGGGCGTGCCTTGCGATTGTGAATGTCGCAAATGGGGATGAAGAAGTGCTTCGCCCCGCAAGCACGGCGGGCAAGAACCAGAAAATTGTGGCGCACCTGGATGCCACGTCAGGGTGCGAAGTGCTGGTCGCTCCGTTTCTCAAAAGTGGGGAGCTAGTTCCGGGCTGGTTGCCTCAGTATGTCAGTCTCAATCCCGGAAGAGAAGCCTTGGCGCCAAAGGCACCGGTTTCGTGGAGTTGGGAGAAAGATCCCGGGTCTCTCGAAATCTTTGTTCTGTTTTTTATTCCGGATTCCCAGAAGGGCGGCGCGATCCGGGAATTGGTGACCGCGATCGCGAAAGCTAAAAGCGCAAACATCATTAAGTTGCAGGCCAGTAAGCTGCGGGAGTTGATCGGCAGCGCGAATATCGACGAGAAGGCTGCGCGGCATGTGCCCAAAGCAAATTCGGAAGTGGCCGGTGTAATGAGAACGGTGGTGGGCTTCGAGTGGCGCGATTCGGCCCGGGCCGTTAATTTTTCCGCGGAGAAGCCGGGGGCCTTGATTTTCCCTTTTGCCGAGGCCCGTTAGACTCGACGAGCCAACTATTGGAAAAGACTTCGCGACAGGACGACGATCCACGTTCCAAGAAGGGCCGCACTTGCATAGCCGATCACCAGGCCCGCCAACGCAACTGATTTCGCCAGTGAGCCTGGTTCACTCGATCGCGTCCTGGCGAGCGAGAGATGGCCGCAGATAATCGAAGGCACCGCGGTGAAGCCGAATGTGAGCAGAGCGAAAATGCCGAGGGTAAAGGCCCAGATGGGAAGCGCGGTTAATTCTTCCTGAGGGCGCCGAAGAGCCCGGGACGAAATCGTTTCTGCGGCGTCCGTCATGGTCCGATGATGACGGGTTGGGTCTGTCGGTTTGCAAATGAAAATCGCTAAAATTAATCGCGCAACAGGCTCCTTGTAGCTTCGTTGTTTCGTTGGTAAGACAAAGCCAATGGGCGACGAAAACAAAGACAGAGCTCCATTTGTTTTCGGGGTCAGCGGACATCGCGATCTCGTCCGGACAGATTTGCCTGAGCTTCGAAAACAACTTCACACAGTTTTTTCCCATTTTCGCTCCGCGTACCCAAACGCTTCCTTTGAATTGCTAAGTCCGCTCGCTGAAGGCGCTGACCGGATAGCGGCGGAGGTCGCGCTCGATTGCGGAATCAAACTCGCCGTGCCGATGCCAATGGTGCAGTCGGATTACGAACGGGACTTCGCCATAGCGGAATCGCTGAGCGAGTTTCGGCGGTTGCTCGCCACCGCTAGCTCGCAATGGGAATTAAGTGGCGACCAGCCAAATCAATCGTTGTTATCGGACAGCAACAGGCGCACGCAAAGATACGCGGCGGTCGGCGATTTAATCGCGCGAGCCAGCCACGTTTTGATTCTCCTATGGGATGGACGTGACAATCAGAAAGTAGGAGGGACAGCCTGGGTGAAGAAACGTCGTGCACACTGGGTGAGGCTTGCCGAGATGCAGGGGGCGGCGCCCGATGTATTCGGTTATCTCGGAACGATTCATATCGTTACTCCGCGGGAAACCGCTGCTGGGATGGAGCGGCCACGGATTGAGATCGTCGGAGGGTTGCCTGAGTTACGCTGACGAGCGTTCCAAGCTGTAGACTCGGAATAGCCCGTAGCTTTTGGCGAGCGCAGTCGTTCCGACCAGGTCGCAACTAAACCCTTTCGACTGGTCCGCTGCCGCCAACGCCGCGAATTCTTCGCTCGTGAAGACTTCTCCTTCGTGGGTTATAGGCTCTATCCGCGCCGCGCGACTCACGTGAGCGCCGGTGAAAGATATTTCCCGGACGACGGGATCAAAGTTCACGTAGACCGGTCCGGCATGGACGCCGATTCGGATGCTCAGCTGGCGAGGAAGACCGAGATCCACCCAATCCGTGTTAATGACCAGGTCTCGCAAGTCGAGAGCGAACCGGCCCGCGTCCTCGACCCCATTGAAGACGAAGAAGAGGCCGTCGCCCCACGTATTAACATTGACGGGGGCGGCCGAGCTATCCGCCATAAGTCTCGAGACCCTTTGGTTAAACTGAGCAACGTATTTTGGGATCACCGTTTCCGGCAGCTTGCTGTAACCCACAACGTCCGCAAACATGATCGCCTTGATTTCCTGACGACCAGACGCACGGACCCAAGCTTCAAATTCGTCGTCGCTATCGTCCGCGTCTGTCTCGAAGGTTTCGGATCCGGTCAGCATCGAAGGAGGCTTGGTAGCTATCGGCACGACCTTTACCGGCACGCGGTGCTTCCGCCAGTAACGGACAAATGAGCCAGTGCCTCCCGGCGCGCCAGCGAATCCATCCCACACAGCTAACGGCGTTATTTCCAGGTCCAGCGACCTTGCGAAAAGTCGCGCCAGACCGTTCATGGCAAGGTTGCAGTATTCGAAGCCGGTGGCGCTGCCGGGCATATAAAGTTCGCCGAGAATGCGGATGGACGCCGCCTGGGCCAGGACTTTGTGGAAACGCTCCACCCAGTCACCTTCGCGCGCGATGGCGACGCTCGTCTTTTCGAATTCTTCGGCGGGCCAGGGCAGCACGAGATGTATGGTGCCGCCGCGCGCCAGCATGGCTTCGAGGAACAGGATGTCCGAGCCGGAAGCAGCACTGGCGAATCCTATGCCTGCGTTCATGGCAGCCAGTTGCTTCTCCAGCAGTTGCTTTACTTCGCCTTCCTTCGCCATGGGAAAGCGTGGATTGCGCCGATCGGGCGCATCGATCATGTGGCCCGAAAACACGACCAGCTTGGGGATCGGGAAACATTCGTCAAACATATCGGCGCGACCATAAAGTTGACGCGATAAGGAACGAGCCTGCTTTCGAGTGGACGAGAAAGCGCGCAAGTTATCACTTTCGGCGGCGACGGCCGCGCGATAGGCGCTCTTAGCTCCCTCGGCATCGCCCAGAACAACCAATGCTTCCGCGACCGTCGCGTGCTTCCAGTAGTCATCCGGCTGTGCCTGGCAGATTTCCAGGACCGTCTTGGCTATGCGATTGGCCTTGTCCGTTTCCTTGAGGAGAAATGCAATAGTCGCTGCGTTTATACCCGGATACGAATCAGGGGGTGGAAGTTCGAAAGCGCGATTGTAGTACTCGAAGGCTTGCCGCAAGTGATGTTCGTTATCGGGATTTGCGCACCATCGATCCTTGCAGGTGCGTCCGAGAATGCTCAAGGTTTCGCGGTTCGTTGGATCCTTCGCGACCAGCGTGTTGAGAACATCCTGGGCTCGTCGCGATGATCCCATCTGGGCGAGGGCTAGGGCGATCCGTTGTTGGAGCCAGTCGTCATCCGGATGATTCTCGATGGCGGAGCGAGCCGCATCGTAAGCAGTAAGGAACTCGCCGGCGGAGAGCGCCCGTTTTACAAAGGCACGTACGGCCTCGATGTCGTCCATCCATTCCGTCCGCCTCCGCCAGAGTTCGTGGAGGGCGACAGATGCCGTCGGAACATTTTTAACTTCAGGCAGATCGGACACGTTAGAAACAGTGCGCCGGGGAGAGCGCGCTTGGCACCTATTAGCCGAGCGTCACCTCGGTGACCAGAAATATTTGCGCGTCAGAATGCGGTCAATGATGACAACAATCATGCTCGTCCGAGTCCTGCTGATGTTCGCATTGGTGATCATGATCGTGATGATGATGAGCGTGGGACCAGGAAGGAAAGGGATCGTCGAAGTTTTTCCAACCCTCGGGGCCGTCAGCCATTTCCTGATCCGTGAGCAGACAGGCGTCGAGATGGGCTTGAAGGGTGGGTCGGTCCACCTCGAGCGCCATGACGGCGAAGGTTTGCCGGCGATCGCCGAAGGGTTCTTTCCATTCGTTTCGGGTGCGCTCAGGCATCTTGACCCCGCGGCCGCTTTGCTCACGAGCCGCCCACCAAGTCCCCGCGGACGCGCAGCGAAGATCCGACCCGGCCAGATTAAGCCCGCCGACTTCATCCATCCGGGTGGCCAGCCAGAAAAATCCTTTTGCCCGGAACATACCGCCGAGGTTCTTTTGCAAAAGATCCCAGAGACGGGAGGGATGAAAAGGCCGCGGCGCTCGGTATGCCAGCGCGGTGATCCTTTCATCGGTTAGGTGAGTTGGTATAGCGCCATCGAGTAATTGACGCCATCCAGCGCCGGCTAACGCCGCCTCAAAATCAAATGAGGCGGCAGAGAGATCGCGCAATATCACACAGGCCGAGCTCAGGGGCAGTACCTCAGCGCGTGGGTTAAGGGCGAGCGCGATTGAGCGCGCCAGATCAAAGTCGGGATCGCCCGAAGCGGCGTCGAGAAGAATGTGACTCACGAATTCCATCTGCTCCGCCACAAAACAGGCTGGCAGTGAGTTTTTTCCGCGGCCAAGAATCGCATCCAGGAAATTGGCCGGTTGGATGACGAAGACAGTGGCGATTAAGTTTTGAGGCAGGTGGCCGGCGGTCGCAAACAACGAGGCGTAAGCCATCGGAGGCCTGTCCGGTTCACACTCGATGATCAGATGATCGATCGAACGTTTGCCTGCAATCGCTCTGACCTCATTGACGATCTGCTCCGGATTAGATTCCCGCGGCAGGTGAAAAACGGTCAGCTCTTTTGACGCGTCCGTTCGTGTGCTTGTCAGAAGACCGGTCCTTGCAGAGGCGCTCGTATCCAGGAACGAAGTTACAGAAGGGCCGGCTGCAATCGACACGGACAGAAGTCCTCTGTCCTTGGCAGGCGCCTCGTTCATTCTGTGTTAGCTCGAAGGAGGAGGACGTCCCGCGCGCGCAACAGGTGCGGCGGGAGGTTGGTCTTTGGAGACAACGTTTGGGGCTGTCACCTCGTCTCGCCACGGGATGGCAAGCCGATGCATGATCGACTTCGCTTCCAACGGAGCGAGCCCTGGCATTTCCGAAATCAGACGGGCAAGCAAGGCGCTCATGATTGGCGCCGCAAAGCTACTGCCCGTCACTTCCTTGGTAGCACGATTGTTCCAAGGCAGGGTGACATCCACGCCACGAGCCGCGAATTCGACTAGGTGCCCGGGCTTATAGAAGAACGTGTGGTCCTCGTCGAAGCGAGCCATGTTGGTTGTTACAACACTGGGAAAGTAACCGGGCCATTCCGGCGTGGTGAAGTCGTAGTTGTTACACGCGGAAACGACGTGGATCCCCTTGAGATAGGCTTCGTCGATCCACTCCTTGTATTGGAAGATGTGTTCCGGCAAACCGCAGCCGAAGCTGCAATTCAGCACATGATAGCCGCGATCGATTGCCTGGCGGACTCCTTCGCGGATGATGACCGTGCGCGAACCAAGGTTGGCTCCGAGGACGCGAATGCTCCCAATTTGCGCGTCCGGCGCGATCCGCCGGATAACACCTGTCACGGCGGTGCCGTGACCATAGATATCGGTCCCGTCGCCCGGTTTTACTTCAATCTGAACGCCTGCGTCGATCACGTGGAGGTCGTCCACCAGAGTGAGTCCGGGCAGGGCAGGATGATCTACTTCCACCCCGGAATCGATGACGGCGATGCGGACACCTTTGCCCGTGCCTTTCTCCAAAGCGCGGCGCGCTTCGTCCAGGCGAAAAGGACTGGGCTCCGGGGCTAGAGGCGGTTCCATCCGATGGCAGTGCCGAGCAGCCGATAGTCGATCAAATCGCGAACTACTGCAGAGGTCGTTTGGATGG
>JALYIN010000214.1 GCA_030775765.1 Verrucomicrobiota bacterium | reverse complement strand
GAGCTGATCGAGCTCTTCCGACCGCGGGTGCGGTTCACGACGTTACGACCATCGGCCGACATCGTGAACAAGTCGCCGCCATGGTTTCCTTCATCGCTCATCAGGCCTTGGATGAACGCGATAGTCCTGCCATCGGGCGACCAGCGTGGAATCGCCACTTGTAGCGGCGTTTTATAGATGGAGGCGGCGCTGCCGTTCGCGATATCGATCGTGTGAATCTGGGCCACCCACCAGTTGTTATCTCCCGGGCCTGGAGCGGCGGTAGTGACGAACATCTTGTCGTCCGGCGACCAATCGTAATCGTAAATATGCAGATCAGGCGGCGAGGCCTGGCGCATCTGGCCGGTAGCCACATCGAGAATAGCAATCCGCTGGTTGTGGATAGCGGTATCGACAACGCCCGTCGTGGTGGGCGCGGCCAGCAGGGGGCCGCCGCCCGTCGCGCCTTCAATGTAGAGAAACGCAATTTGCTTTCCGTCGTGCGACCAACAGGGGCGCCCTGCGTATCCGGCAAGGTGAGTTAACTGCCGGGGATTGGACCCGTCGGCATTCACAAGCCAAAGCTGCTGCTGCTCTTTTTCACCCGCCGTGGAAAACAGGGCGAGCTTCGTGGAATCAGGCGACCAGGCGGGACTGGCATCGGTCCTCTCGCCGGGGCTGATTTGCACCAGTACGGGCGATCCACTTCCCGAGGTGTCGTGGACGTAGGTCTGTTTTGCGGCGGTCGAAGCCGTCGACTGCACCCAGGCGACCCGCGCGCCATTTGGAGAAAGCGCGATGTCCCCGTAAAGGACTGTCTTGCCCAGTTGTTCGGTTAGCGTTGTCGTTTGAGCGGATAATAGAGCCGGCAGCAAACACGCGGAAAGAATATACCTCATGGTGCGAGGATTAGAACGAAGGCGGGAAAAAGTAGAAAGTAGAAAACGAATATTGTGAGCGGATGAAACCGGTGCGCGTTGAGGTCAATGACAGGATGCAGAAAGGGTATGCCTATTACCGGACGAAGCCGATGGGGCGCGAGTTTCGGCCGGGATTCACGCCAGAGCTGACTCCGAAACAGATGCTCGAGCTCGGGGTGTTTGGCGGAAAATACATGACTGATGGCCGGGAAGAATTTCCGGCGAGTTGGTTCAAGCGCGCGAAGCTTTCGGAAGATCGGCATCGGGCTGCGCTGAATTGCTTCGGCGTGAACGCGTCGCAGCCGCTTGAGGTGTGGCGAAGGAAAGGCTGGATTCACCCAGACGATCCACGCGGATGGTTCCAATGGTATTGCCGTTACTATTCCGGCCGCCGCCACGACGACGACCTGCGGCAGATCAAACGCTGGCGCGCGGTGCGCCGCCACGTCGCCCAGCTGAAAAAACATTGCGTGCGGGGTGACCTCAATTGCCGACCGCGGCAACGGCAGGCGCTGCTGCATTGGGCCTATGATTCCCGAAAAGTTTGACCTGCGGGCAATTGCCGTCCATCTCGGCTCATGACGACATCCAAACCTATATTGGGCATTCAGCCCTATTTGTTTTTCGGCGGCCGCTGTGAAGAAGCGACGGAGTTTTATCGCAAGACGCTCGGAGGCGAGGTGCTAATGACTGCGCGCTTCAAGGACGCGCCGGAACCTCACCCAGGTTTGCCGGAATGCTTCGCGGACAAGATCATGCACACCACGTTGCGCGTCGGCGACACGTTGCTGATGGCGTCCGACGGCATGTGCGACGGGAAGGCGAACTTCGAAGGCTTCTCGCTATCGATCACCGTCGCGGACGCCGCGGAGGCCGAACGTGTCTTTGCTGCTCTGAGCGAAGGCGGTCTGGTCACAATGCCGTTGGAGAAGACCTTCTGGGCCGCGAAGTATGGAATGCTTCAGGATCGCTTCGGTGTCGGCTGGATGGTTTCCGTGATGCAGAAGTCTGAGGGAACCGGGTAACATTTGCCGGTGGATGTAGCGGAAGGTAAATAACTAGCTCCAAACACGCGAGTCGTTCGAATGTTTTCACCCGCGCCACGCGAGCCAGCACCCAGGATCGAGCATCGGTCGGACGATGAGCTGCTTGGACGCGCCAAAGAGTTCTACGAGGTTATGCAACGCCGTCGCAGCATCCGCGAGTTTTCCGATCGACCGGTGCACCGCGAGATCATCGAATATTGCCTTAGCGCAGCTGGAACCGCTCCAAGCGGTGCGAACCTCCAGCCGTGGCATTTCGTGGCGGTGAACGATCCGGCGGTGAAGCGCGCGATTCGCGTTGGGGCAGAGGCGGAAGAAAAGAAGTTTTACGAACAGCGCGCGCCCAAAGCCTGGCTGGAAGCGCTAGCGCCGATTGGAACCGATTCGAACAAACCTTTTCTGGAGATCGCACCGTGGCTTATCGCGGTGTTCGCCCAACCGTTTCGGATTTTGCCGGACGGCACCCGCACGCCGACCTATTACGCCATCGAATCGGTTGGGATCGCGACCGGACTGCTGGTCACAGCGTTGCATCAGTGCGGGCTCGTGGCGTTAACCCATACCCCCAGCCCGATGGGTTTTCTCAATCGCATCCTCGGACGGCCATCGCCCGAGAAGCCGTTTGTTCTGCTGGTGGTAGGTCATCCGGCCGAAGATGCGCAGGTCCCTGCCATTAAGCGCAAGAGGCTCGATGAAATCAGCTCGTTCGTGACGGGCGAATAGCTTCGACAAGGCCAGCCGGGGCGACGCAACGCGCCACACGCGCAGCAAGGTCGTGCTTCAGGTGACTGCCGAGCCGCGGTCGTAGGGAATAATATCGTCCCACTCGCTCGCGGAGGAGCGCGCAACGAAGGCCACGACCGGTTCGGTGTCGCTCACATTGTAGACTTCATGGGGAACGCCGGGCTTGATGTAGATGAAATCGCCTGCTTCGTTTTCCAGCACCTGCTTGAGACCGGGGCCAAACTCGTGGCGAACCTTGCCCTCGAGGATGTAGAGAATCAGCTCGAACCCGACATGAATATGGGCGTAGGCCACGCCCCCTGGAGGAATGGTGGCGATGTTCGCCGATAGCTTGGTTGTCCCAACGTTCTTCGCGGACATGCCTTGCTTATAATGAATCCCGTTCCAGTCGCGCCGCGGGCCTCCACCGCGAATGGTAAGGATACCATCGTGATCTTCGACGGCGGCTGCGTCCAAATTGTCCTTGTCGTTCTTCATGACTGTCCCAGTTCAGTATTCCACGAAAGCATCATCGGGGTAACAGTATAGCCAGCGTTCGCCGGGTTGAGCCGAAGCGATGACGGGATGGCCGGCCGCTTGAGCATGTTTGCTGGCGTGGCGGTTCGGCGAGCTGTCGCAGCAAAGTGTCACGCCGCATTCCTGGCAGGTCCGCAAGTGGACCCAATCGCTGCCGATCTTCACACATTCTTCGCACTGAAGACGGCTCGGCCGTTTGATTGATTCGACCGCTTCGATATGGGAGCATTCTCCGGGAATCATTTGATGTCAGTCACGGCAGAAACGTCCTACAGTTACGATCGAAAATCGAGCGCCGTGTGACGGGGACAGGATACGAGGTGGTCGTTGACCATACCCGTCGCTTGCATCAGGGCGTAGCAAATCGTGGAGCCCACGAACTTGAATCCGCGCCGGAGCAGGTCGCGACTCATCGCGTCGGATTCGGCGGTGCGAGCCGGAACGTCGGACATCCGCCGCCAGCGGTTTTGCCTTGGTTTGCCGCCGACAAAACTCCAAAGGTACGCGTCGAAGCTTCCTATCTCCTTGCGGACGGTGAGGAACGCCTCCGCGTTCTGGATCGTGGCTGCAATTTTCAAGCGGTTTCTTACAATGCCGGCGTTGCCCAGCAGCCGTTTCACGTCGCGCGCGCCATAGCCGACGATTTTTTCCGCGCGAAATCCGGCGAATGCCTTCCGATAGTTCTCCCGCTTCTTCAAGATCGTGATCCAGCTCAAGCCTGCCTGGGCGCCTTCGAGAATGAGAAACTCGAAGAGCAACCGATCATCGTGAACCGGGACGCCCCATTCTTCATCGTGGTAGGTGATGGACGGTTCGGTTGTAGCCCAGGGACAACGCGGCATGTTTCAAAATGTAGAATGAACGTCAGGCTGAACAGAAAAATTGAAAAGACCGCCAACCTTTCCTCATTGCCGCCCCTGCGTAAATTCCCCGGAATGCCACGATCGAGAACAAGTCCGAAAGCCGATGCATTCGATCGCCGGATGGTGCGGATCGAACAGGAATCTTTGCGCGAATCCGCGGCGGGCGAATGCACCAGTGCAAAAGCGCGTCTGGAACGGGCGCGCCTCCGGTGGCACCACTTCGAACGCAAGGACAAGCCCGCCTTTGTCCGCTGGCGGGCCCG
Source organism: Verrucomicrobiota bacterium (assembly GCA_030775765.1). GTDB lineage: Bacteria > Verrucomicrobiota > Verrucomicrobiia > Chthoniobacterales > UBA10450 > AV80. The sequence goes on along the minus strand of JALYIN010000214.1, from coordinate 8,582 downwards.
GGAATTTGGCGCGCTCCTGAGTAAGACGCGCGAAGTCGAGACGCAGATTCGCGACGCCCAGACGCTGGTCCATGAAGTGGAAATGGAGATGCGCCGCGGTTTCCAAGACGCCCATAGCGCTTATCAGCGGGTAATGTTTCGGCGGGAAAATCCGTCGGCTGCAACCGACGACGAAGAGGTCGAGGGCCCGCAAGATGAACGTGAAGTCGCAGGCAAGCTCAGCGATTTCGAAAAGGAATCGCTTTTCCAGGATTGGGTAAAGCGATCGCTTGGGACGAATCCGGACAAGATGGACGATGACGCTTACTCGACGACGTTCGAGGCTTTCAAGTCGCACATGTTCCGCGGGGCGCCGGAAGAACCGCGCCGGCGCAACCTCCGACGACCGGCCGCACAAACGCGGATGGAAATGGAAGAAGAGGAAGCGGGCGAGGAAGAAGCGAAGGATGCGAGAGTGAAGACGCTTTACCGAGTTCTTGTCCGGAGGCTGCATCCGGATTTGCGCGACGATGCGAGCACCGAGGTTTCCGGTCTTTGGCACGAAGTGCAGGAAGCGTACGCCGCCGGCGATGTGGCCCACTTGGAGATCCTGCTCGCACTCATCGACATCGAATCGAACGGCACTGGTGCCCAGACCAGCGTGAGCCAGATGCGCGCGACTCTGGCGGAATTGGAACGGGCGACGCGTGCGCTGGAGAAGAGCTTGCTGGAAGCCGAGGGCGAGGATGCCTGGGATTTCGCGCAAAGCGGGCCGAGCGCCGATTTGCGGTTGCGGGTGGAACGGCAGATAAAGTTCGATCTCGCGCAACGCAGTTTGCGCCTCGACGTTTTCACTAAAACGATCGCGGCCTGGGCTCATGGCCCGATTGCCAACCGCAAGGTGATGACAGCGCGCGTTCGTTAGGCACGAAGCTGAAGCGCCAATAAGAACAGGTGTTATTTGGGCGTAACGGACGATAGTCCCGGTTCTTATGCCCTTTCGCGCACTCAATCTTTCGCCGCAGGTTCTGCAGGCGGTCAACGACGCTGGTTACACCGAGCCGACTCCGATCCAGGTGGCGGCGATCCCACCCATTCTCGCGGGCCAGGATCTCATCGGTATCGCGCAGACGGGCACGGGAAAAACGGCCGCCTTCGTTTTGCCAATCCTGACGAGGCTCGCCGCTTCCTTGCAAACCGGCCAGCGTCGCGGCACCCGCGTGCTGGTAGTCGCGCCGACGCGCGAGCTCGTAGTGCAGATCGAGGAGAACGTGCGGGCCTACGCGAAACATCTTCCCGTGCGCATGGCTACGGTGTTCGGCGGAGTGAGTGAGCGTCCGCAGCTGGAAGCGTTGCGGTCCGGCGTCGACCTTGTCGTGGCCACGCCGGGCCGGCTGATCGACTTGATGGGACAACGCGCCGGGAACTTTTCCGGGATCGAATTTCTCGTGCTCGATGAAGCCGATCGCATGCTCGACATGGGGTTCCTGCCCCAGATTCGCCAGATCGTGAAAGCCCTGCCGCAAAAGCGCCAGACGCTAATGTTCTCCGCGTCCCTCTCGCGTGAGATCGAGCAACTGACTCACGACTTCCAGCGCTCGCCGAAGATTATCGAGATTGGCCGGCGCGCCAACCCGGCGGAAACGGTGACGCAATTCGTTTACGAAGTCCCTTCGCATCTGAAGCCTTCACTACTTCTTCATCTCCTCGGCGACCCGAAATTCGACACTGTCCTTGTTTTTACCCGCACGAAACACGGGGCGGATCGGATCGCGCGCCGTCTCGAAAGCACCGGCATCAAGACGGGAACAATCCATTCGAATCGTTCCCAGAACCAGCGGCTGCGCGCCTTGAAGGATTTCAAATCCGGCGCGGTCCGCGTTCTCGTGGCTACGGATGTCGCCGCCCGCGGGATCGACGTGGACGGAATTTCGCACGTGGTGAACTACGATTTCCCGATGCATTCGGAGGACTATGTCCATCGCATCGGACGGACCGGCCGCGCCCAGGCCATCGGCGACGCGATCAGTTTCATCACGCCGGAAGATCACGGGCCGTTGCGTTCGCTCGAACGTTTCATCGGCCGCGGCATCGTGCGGAAACGCGCGGAAGGATTTGATTACAACGCCGCCGGCCCTCCGCGCGACGACCGGGGCAGGGGGCAACGGCGGCAAGCTGCTCCGAAGATGGAGCCAAGGTCGCCGGGAAATTCCGCGCGCGGCAGCGGCGAGCTTGCGCAGCGCAACAGCGGTCGTCGACCGCGTGCTTTTTCTTCAACGCGAAGATCATGGGGCAGATCGCGCTGAGTCCGCCGGCCGGTTAGTCCAGCAACTCGACCGGATCGCCTTTGCGCACAATGCCTTCGACGAGCATCGCGCCATAGACGCCAGCCTTTCCGTCATGGGCTTGCGCGACCGTCTTCAGGATGGCGGGAGTTTTTTCCGCGGTGTCGGGATGGACGGTGATCATCATGCAGCGCGAATCGCGTTTCAGGATCGCAACGACTGCTTTGGACCCAATCCGCAAACGGCGCCCGACGAACTCGTCCTCGGCAAAGGGATCGCCTGAGGCTAAGTCCAGATAGACGTTGGCGCGGAAGCAACGTTTATCGACGGTGGTGCCAGATTCTTCTTCCAGTTTTCGGGCCGTTTGAAGGGAGAAAAGCGACAGCGGGCTGGCGTCGGTCAGGGAGCGATCGGAGCGAAGCAGCTTGAGCTGGTGCTTCGCGTCAATTCCAGCGCGGAGCTTGTCGATCAACGCAGGGTCATCGATCGCGAAAATCTCTCCGTCCGGTGTTTCGACATCGAGCATGAGTTCGGCGGGAGTCGCGGAAAGGGGGGCGGCTGTCTTTTGTTCGGCCTCGGCCAGGTTGATCGGACGAGCGGCCTTGTCGGGAAAACGAAAACGCGGTCGATAACGAAGCATCTGGCGTTGATCACGACCGGTGAAGTAAGGGAATCCCCGGGCATTGGCAGAACTGTCGAACGCATAAAGGCGATCACCGTAAACACCCGGGTATCCAGCGAACATTTCCTCCAGCTCTTCCCCGCGCATGCTCTTAACCGGGTAACGCCAAAGACTGTCAACAGTTCCGATGATCATGGTTTAAAGTTGATCCAAGAGATTCTGATCAACAAGCTCGTTACAAATCGGCAGCGTGAACGATTGAGAAGAGCCGGGGAGAGACTCCGCAAATTCGCGAGGCGCGATTATGGTTGTCATTCGGCGCGAAGCGCGATCAGGAGCCAGCCGGGCTCTCGGCGGGCCGAGAATTACGCGGGCGCGGTCGCGACGTGTCTCGCGTGAAGCCACTTCAACATCACGATGCAGGCGACAGCTATCACGATCAGACCTATACCCAGGAGGGGCCGATAGACTATCCAGGCCACCGCGATCACGATCAGCGACACGATCACGGAGAGAAAGAAGGATACGATGGCGAAACCCAGTTCCACGAGTGAGCCGAGAAACGGGAGGATGCGCGCCATCGCGGAGATCGGCCCGAGAACGAGCAGACCGCCAAAGAACATCGCTCCCACGCCAACCGCACGCAGGATCCAGGTGAGCGTGCGATTCCGCGGCCTGCGCATGGGCGAACATCTGGGCAGCTGAGTGGTTGCCCGGTTCCACCAGCTCGATTTCGCGCTCATTCGCGGTCATGTAAGGCGCGAAGCTTTGTTTCGTTTGCGCCGCCACCACGCTCAAGGTCCCGGGACGCAGCACACCGAACGAAATCTTCTCGTCCCCGATTTCCGGGTTCGCGGGATCCGCTCCCAGGTAAAACTTGCCTCCGTCGAGCTTGAGCTTCGACTGAACGTCCTCGGAGACGTGGGAGAGCCTGTCGTGCGTCGCTTCCAGCCCTTCGTCGCCCTCAACCTTCCCGATGATTTGCAGGGTCAACCGGAACTCACCGAGCGTGGCATTTGTGGCGACAAACTCCTTTTTCGGAATTTCGAGCCGGGATGGATTTCGATGCTCGTCCGCATTCTTGAACGAGCTGCTCTTGATGAGATCGGGCGCCCAAACCTTCTCATAGCTATAAGTGGTGCTCGTTCCCTTGCCGCCGCCGATCTTATCGCGCGATTTGGATTCCTTCTTCTCCTTCCAAACGTAGACCTCGATGTTGCGCCTTAACCGCAGGGCCTTTTCCGAAACGTTAAAGATCGGATCATGGAGCGGCTCGGTGACGGCCGTCTCGCTGGTGACGTGAATGAGCTTCGACTCGTTAGCCGAGTTGATGTTGTCCGCTGGGACGTCAATGACGGTGGCCGCTCCTTCCCGCAGACTCTTGGCCGTAGCGACGGCGCGTCCTTCATTCCAGAAAAGCAGAATGACCGAGCCGGCGAGCAAAACAAAACCGAAGAGCATCCCGACGATCGAGTTTCCGATTCGCCCGAAGATCGACTGCCTGGTTACTTCTGTGACCACACCCATGGCAACGGGATAGCAGGGCGGTGAGAAAGTAGAAAGTAGGAAATGGCAGGGGATGCGCCCGTCAGGCTTGGAGGAAGGGCGGAATCGGGCAGTCGAGGGTATCGGCGATGGCGCGGAGAATTTCGGCTTCGCGGGGTTGAATGAGCGCATCGAACGCGACGGTCTCGGTGCAGGCGGTGAGGACGTTCTTCTTTATTTGCGGAACGGATTGAGCGAAGCGGTCGAGGGCAGCGCTGAGATGGGAGAGCTCGCACTCGGTAGGCGGAAGCCAGGGGATTTCGGCGCGCGCGATGCGGCCTAACGACTCGGCGCCCTTGGCAAAGGCGGCTTGTGCCTGGGTTGGATTGTCGGCACCGGCATAGGCGGTGGCGGAGAGAAGAATGCCAGCATCGCGAACAAGCGGACGCAGATCGTAATATTGGGTCACGGGCCGGCGCTCGGGATAGAAACGGGTATCCAGGTGACGCATCACGATTTTTTGGAGCATGAACTCGAAGAGATCGGTCTGGTTGTCGCTGGCGATGAGCGCGTTCACCGCACTCCGAAACTGCTCGAACTGCGCGGGCGAAAGGCGACGAAGCGCAGGCAGAGCGAGATCGACGAGCGGGATTCGAGCGTGCGATGGGATACCTTGGACCGCGGGCCAGATGCGAATGGTCTCCTGGCGGACCGCGTCGGAAGTACGGCGGCCCAATTCTTCGAGCTGATTCCCGCGCGCGGCTGTGTCTTCGGCCAGAAGAAAAGCGCAGACGAGGGCATGCGCGCCCAGCGGATCGTGAGCTGCAGTTCGGATCGATGGCGGAACGGCCTGGTGAAGATCGACGGCGTATTGGAGGTGTTCGGTTCGCGGACGGCCGATGTCGGCAATGATTGTTTGTTGCGCGACCGTGCTAGGTCCAGCGGGCAAGGGCGGCGGACGAACCATTGGTAGCGGCGGAGGTGTCGCTGTTGGAGGCGGTGGGGGTGGCGCCTGCGAAGGTGGAGGTGACGGTTGGACCAGGGGCGAAACTCCAGGCAAGGGCGGCGGAGCAGCTTCCGCTGGAGTATCCGGCAACACGACCCGCGGGAATTTTCCGTCGAAGCTTGGATCCAGAGCCTTGATCCGCTCCTCCAAGGGGGGATGCGTGGCGAATCCGAAAAATTCGCTCTTCAAACCGTTCGCGAAAAAAAAGTGGCTCACTTCTTCGGCGCGAGGTGATTGCAATTCCGAGCCTTCGCTGGCGCCACCAATTTTTTTCAATGCGCCGGCGAGTCCCAAAGGGTTGCGCGTGAACTGAACGGCCGATGCGTCCGCGAGAAATTCACGCTGGCGACAGACCGCGGCCTGGATCAACCGTCCGAACAAGACGCCGACCCAACCGATGACGATCAGAGCCAGCCCGAGCAGAAGGAACGGCCACGCGTTCTTTCCGCGGGCGCGAATGAGAATGCGGCCGATGACGGTGAGGCAAAGGATGCCAAAGATCAGGCCCATCAGCCGCAGGTTGAGCTTCATGTCGCCATTGAGCAGATGGCTGTACTCGTGCGCGATCACGCCCTGCAACTCGTCGCGCGTAAGCAAGGTCATGGCTCCGTGCGTGACGCTGATAGCAGCGTCGCTGGCGGAATGGCCGGCAGCGAAGGCGTTAATGCCGGCTTCACCGTCCATGACGTAGACCTGCGGGACCGGGACACCGGAAGCGATCGCCATTTCTTCCACGACGTTCAGCAGCTTGCGTTCGTTGGCGTCGGTGGAATTCGAGTTAACGAGGCGGCCATCCAACAGCTCCGCGACAGCGCGTCCCCCGCGCGCGAGCGAGAGCGTCTTGAAGAAGCTGCCCGCCGAAATTACGCCAAGCGTGCCGGCCGCGGTGGCCAGAAACATTTTGGCGTGCGACCAGGACGTGGTCGTTGTCGTTTCATCGACAGCGTTCTTTAATTCGATCCCGCCGAAAATGACCACGACGACGAGGTAAACGGCGCCAATGAGCAGCGCGACCGCGACCACGAAATAAACGACGAGAAGAGTAGTGTGGCGTCGGGCTTTATCCTGGCGCTCGAAGAAGTCCACCCGATGGGGAAGTTAAGGACACCTAGAAGGAGACCTTGGGCGCTTCCTTTTGTTCCGGCTTGTCGATGACGAAAAGCTCGGCTGGCCCAAAGTTAAACGGGCCCGCGATGAGGTTGGTGGGGAAAACTTCGCGCCGCGTGTTGTAGGCCATGACGGCATCGTTGTAAGCCTGGCGCGCGAACGAGACTTTGTTCTCGGTCGAGGTCAGTTCTTCCATGAGGTTAAGCATGGTGGTGTTGGCCTTGAGGTCCGGATAAGCCTCGGCGAGGGCGAACAAGCGTCCCATCACGCCGCCCAGAGCCGACTCGGCGGACGACAGCTCTTTCATCGCGGAAGCGTCGCCCGGATTTTGCGCCGCGCGGGTGTTGGCGGTGGCGGCCGCGTTGCGCGCCGCGATAACGGCTTCGAGGGTGCCACGCTCATGCGAGAGGTAACCTTTCGCCGTCTCGACCAGGTTCGGAATCAGATCGTAACGCCGTTTCAGTTGCACATCGATCTGCGAGTAGGCGTTCTTGTAACGATTTCGCAGCGTGACCAGGGAATTGTAGGCGCCGACGACGAAGATCAGCAGGAAAAGCGCGACCACGGCGATGAGACCACACGAGAGCATGAACATGGGATTTCCTTTCGAGAGTTAACGCATTGGTAGGGGCAACGGGAGGCGACGTCAAGAAGCGGCGGTGGCGCCGTCGTTCAGCCGGATATCGATCTCGGATTTCAAGGTGCGATGAACGGGACACTTTGCTGCGATAGCCATGAGGCGGGAATGTTGGTCGGCGGTGAGCGTGCCGGTCAGGTCGATGTCGAGATCGATCCTGTCGAGCATGCCCTCTTTCGTTTCGCACTCGTCGCAGTCCGTGGCGTGGATGCGCGAATGGCGGAGCGCGACGGTGATGTTCTCCAGTGGTATCTGCTTTTTCCGCGCGTACAAGCCAATCGTCATCGAGGTGCATACGCCGAGGGCGGTTAACAAGTATTCGTACGGTCCTGGCGCCGCGTCGGTGCCACCGGAAGCCACCGGCTCGTCCGCGCGCAGGTGATGTTTCCCGCTTACAATTTCCTGGAGAAATTCACGCGCGTTTCCGCGCACGATCACGTCAGCCGGCTTGCTGGATTGTTCGCTCGTCGTCGAAATCGTTTCCATACCGCCAGCCTACTCGCCTACGAGGTTAATCAACGAACAGAAACGAACGGAGCCAGGACGCCGCGGCGAATGCGATTCAAGGCGCGGGGGCCGGCACACTCGGCGTGACAGGTGGCAAACTCTTGAGAATGTCGTCGATCGATTGGCGGTTATGGACGACGTCATCGTTGATGTAGACCTGTTCGCGCATCGCTTTCGCCGCTTCGCGCGATAACATCCAACCCAGGGGCAAGGGGACGTCGGTCTCGCGCAGCCCAAAGTACAGGATGTCCGGAGTGTCGGAAGGTATTTCCAAGTCGCCAGCCTTGAAGCGACGTTGCTCGCGGGCGATGGCTTTTTGAGCATAAACTCCCCTGGCATCGCGAGTGTTGAGCAAGGCGTAAGGCGGCGCGGTGAGGTCGCCCCAAAATTCGCCTTCGCTCGTAACGGGGGCAGAGCGCTGGGGCTGCGACGGGGACGGCGCCGGTCCCGGCTTCGCGGGAGAGATCACACTGGAGCCTTTCCGCGGATCATTGCTAATCATGATCACCTTCACATCTACGTTATTCCACTGCTTCACCCCGCAAACATCGCGGATCCGCAGGACGATCTCCAACGCCGTTGTCGCGCCAGAATTCTCGAAGTAACCCCCATCGACGACGTGGGTGCCATTCGGGAAGCGGCCGGCCGGACTAACACAAGTGAAGCGCGCGCTCATGTCGGCTGAAGTGCTAAGGGGGATGTGACAGGACGCCTGCGTCGCGGGCAGTTTATAGTCGGCGAGCTTGTCGGCGGCGTCTTCCGCATCGAGAAAAATCGTGGTGAGCCGGAGATTGGTGGTGATGATGCGCTTACCTTTCTCGACTGAGGTGCCATTAAGAAACAGGGATGGCATCCATTCCCGCGAACCGCCGTTCCACAGATCGACGAAAGAAGCCGCGAACCGGTCATTCTTCATCGTGTCCCGCCAGCCTTTCTCCCAACCCAGTTCGAGGG